>NC_012785.1:2100000-2302126 GCF_000023325.1 Kosmotoga olearia TBF 19.5.1 | reverse complement strand
AGAAAGAAAGTAAGTAAAAGACCCCTTCGAAGAAAGTCATAGATATGATACCAGATTTTCTCTGCAGATCAAATAGACAAATTTTGTGTGCCACTATAAAAAGGGGGAGGTTTAACCTCCCCCCACTAAATGTGCTGGTTACGATTTAAATACAATTATTCTACCTTTATAGCCTGAACCGGACAGGAATCGGCTGCGTCCTGAGCACAGCTGGCTTCGGTTTCAGGAACGATAACCTCAGCCTTGCCCTCGTCATTCATCTTAAAAACCTCTGGACAGAGACCTTCACAAACGCCACAACCGATGCAAGTGTCCTTGTCGACGTAAACTTTCACACTAACACCTCCTAAAGTGAAATGGTTGATAAGATTTTATTCTATTTCTTTTGCAACCTCAATGAGCTTTTTGGCCATTTCAATTCCAACGCGTTCCTGACCTTCATAGGTGCTTGCGCCAATATGAGGTGTGGCTACAACATTGGGTAATCCCAGCAACTTTCTGCGAAGCTCATCAACGGGCGGTTCAACCTCAAAGACATCGAGAGCCGCACCCGCTAACTTTCCTGCAATTAAAGCATCATAAAGAGCCTGTTCATCTAGTACTCCACCTCTGGCTGCATTGATTATAACAGCTCCATCTTTCATTTTTTCTATCTCCTTTTCTCCGAGGATGTGCAATGTTCGGGGAGTCAATGGAACATGAAGCGAGACAACATCAGCTTTTGCAAGAACATCGTCAACCGATTTGGTGAGTTCTACATCTAAGTCTGTGTTCTCAACGTAGGGATCAAAAGCAACAACATGCATTCCAAAAGCTAACGCTCTCTTTGCAACTTCCCTGCCAATCGCACCGAATCCTATGAGTCCAAGGGTTTTTCCGTAAATTTCATGCCCTTTAAGCTTCTTCTTTTCCCACTTACCTTCTTTCAAACCATTGGTTCCTCTGGGGATTTGCCTCATGAGAGCGATTAAAAGACCGATGGTAAGTTCAGCAGCTGAAATCGCATTTGCACCTGGTGTATTGTAAACCCTGATTCCAAGTTCTTTCGCAGTGGAAACGTCAACATTGTCAAGCCCTACGCCAGCTCTTCCTACTACTTTGAGTTTTGTTCCAGCTTTCAAAATATCTGCTGTGACCTTCGTGGCACTCCTGACAACGAGGAATTCGATATCTGGAATGATCTTCAGCAATTCTTCTTTGTCCAGGTGCTCCTGAGTTACTTCAAAAAGTCCAGATTCCTCTAACATATTCATTGCTTTTGGAGCCAGGGGATCATTAGCATGAAGCCTGAACATCAAACCCCCTCCTTCTCAAAGATCTCTTCTGCTGCTTTCACACCTGAGCCGTATTCTATGTTGTATCCGAGTTTTCTCAATACCATTTCAAGAGCGGAGACGGCAATAATCACATCGAATTTGCTCATGTAACCGAGATGAGCCACTCTGAATATCTTACCCTTCATGTCTCCCTGACCACCTGCGATAGTAACTCCGTACTCATCTCTCATGATAGAAACGAGTTTCAAGCCATCAACGCCTTCAGGCACTCTAACCGCAGTCAAAACATTTCCTGGATTTTTGGAGAAGAACTCCAAACCAAGCGCTTTTATAGCTGCCCTGGTGGCATCCGCAAGGATTCTATGGCGTTCCCAGACGTTTTCCATACCTTCTTCTTTCAGCATTTCAACAGCCTTTTTCAGCTGATAAATGAGATTGACAGCGGGTGTATAAGGAGCTGGATTCTTTTTGTATGCGCGGGCATCGAAATAGAAACGTGGAGTTGTTGTGGTTTCAACCTTTTTCCATGCATCTTCGCTGAATGTAATGAATCCAAGACCCGGAGGCAACATGAATCCTTTCTGAGAACCGGCTACAACGACGTCAAGGTTCCATTCGTCGGTCTTGAGAGGTTGGGCAATCAAACCGCTGATGGCGTCAACAACGATCAACTTACCGTGTTTCTTGACAACTTTACTGAACCCTTCAATGTCCATTACCGTTCCGGTAGAGGTTTCACTGAGGGTTGTGAAAACTGCAACTGTATCCGGATTCGCCTGTAAAGCATCATCGATCATTTCAGGGGTGGCATAGTCACCGTACTCAATCTTGATCGGTACTACCTGGGCGCCGTAAACCTTACATATCTTTTCCCAACGTTCGCCAAACTTACCGCCAACCACAACAATAACCTTTTCACCGGGAGAAACGAGGTTTGCAACAGCCATCTCCATGGCACCGGTCCCCGAAGAAGAAAGAAGAAAGAGATCATTTGTGGTCTGGAAAACATATTTAGTTCCTTCAATTGCCTCATCCATGATCTTTTTAAACTGGGGAGTTCTGTGGTGAATCGTGTCCCGAGCTCCTTCCAGCAAAAGATCAATTGGCACGGGTGTAGGGCCGGGAGCGAGAAGATAATTTTTCTTTACTAATTTTGACAATTCAAGCACCTCCTTATAGCGCAATATAGTATCTGAATAAAACATACAAACTCGCTATCACTCCTGTAACGATGACTATGGGGAAGCTGTATCTGAAATACTCTGAAAAAGTAAGTTTTCCTCTCTCGAGTTTCTGACTCATTCCGCTTACCACTATATTTGCTGCTGCTCCAACGATTGTACCATTTCCACCGTAACATGCTCCAAGAACGAGAGCCCACCACAAAGTATCTGCCAGGCCGGTGTTCGTTGAAAAAATAAGACTACTATTATGGATTATGTTTTCGACGATTGGTATCATTATCATCACCATTGGTACAGCGCTAACCAATCCAGCCATCAATAGCGGGAACCATAGAACAAAAAGTAACAGGAAAATCGGCGATGGAAACAGATGAACAAGTCCATTCACGAGATACTCCATAACCCCCACAGCTTCCAGACCGTAGACAAGGGTGAACATTCCAAGGAAAAAGAAAATAGTTCCCCATTCTATTTTCTTAAACACTTTCTCCATCGTCTCGGAGTCAACCCTGAGCAAGAAGAGAAGTACAGCTGCAGCCAGGAGTGATACAAGTGCCGGATCTATTCCCAGAGACGGTGGAAGCATGAATCCTATTAAAGCACCAACAAAGACCAGCAGAGATTTTGCCATCAATTTCTTATCACGAATCTGACTTTTAGGATTGGTCTGAGAAAACCTTCTCAGAATAACTTTTTCTTCTGCATCCAGTTTAAAATATTTTCCCTCTTTCCACAATAGCAGAATAATCACAGTAAAGATTGTTATTCCTACTACGGGAGCTACATTTACCAGAAAATCGTTAAAACTCTTTTCAGCTGCAAAACCCACAAGCATGTTAGGTGGATCACCAATCAGGGTTGCAGCACCTCCGAGATTCGCAGAAAGGATTATCATTACGAGATAGGGGAAAGGGTTCTTGCCAATGGTCTCGGTAACTGCAAGAACCACAGGGACAAAAACCATAACGGTGCTGACATTGTTCAAAAAAGCGGAAGAGATGGCAACAATAACCGAAGTAACCACAAAAAGCAGGCGAAAATTTCCTCGGCTTAACTTCACAACGGTTATCGCAACGAACTGGAAAAATCCGGATTCTTCTATGAAAGGGAGTATTATCATCATACCAAGCAACAATCCAAGGGTTTTAAAGTCCACAAATTCGCTAAGCTCATCGAGACTAATTTTCTTGATAGCCTCCGGGACGAGTTCAGGATAAGTGTTTGTAAAAATAGCGGTCAAAAACAGAAGGATCGCTCCAGCGGCAAAAGCGCTCGCGGCTTTGTCCATCTTGTTACTGATCAGGAAGTAATACACAATACCCATCAAGAACAATACAATTGCTCCGTAGACAAAAGCCACTATAACCACTCCTCTAATATGAAGGTATTTTCATCTTTGCAAATACTTGCATGCACGAAATTTCATATATGTTTTTCCGCGATACTCTGAATGGGTTTAAAATCCCCCTTTTGAAGGTTATACCTTGTTTTTTTCAAGATGGCATTGAATTGCTTTACTATTATATGAATCATTGTGCCAATAATAATAATAATATTTTAGGGGGTGAGTACATGAAAGATTATAAATTTTCGAGTACAGCGCTTTGAAGGTTATACCTTGTTTTTTTCAAGATGGCATTGAATTGCTTTACTATTATATGAATCATTGTGCCAATAATAATAATATTTTAGGGGGTGAGTACATGAAAGATTATAAATTTTCGAGTACAGCGCTGCGAATGAAGTCATCCATTATCCGTGAACTCTTAAAGGAAGCCATGAACCCGGGAATGATTTCTTTTGGCGGGGGGGTTCCTGATCCTGAAACCTTTCCACGCGAAGAACTTGCAAAGGTTGCCGATAAAGTGATAAGAGAGGAATATAGCCACTCTCTTCAATATTGCCCTACAGAAGGAGATTCTGTCTTAAGAGAGGCCTATCTCAAATATCTCGAAAGGGCAGAGGGAATTACAGGGTTGAATCTCGATAACATTATAGTCACGGTGGGATCTCAAAGCGCCTTGCATCTAATCTCTGAAATCCTTCTTGACGAGGATAGCATATATTTTGTTTCAAAACCAATATATCTGGGAGCTGCAAGCGCTTTTGCACTGCGGTCATTGAATCACGAAGATCTTGAACTTCAAGACGATGGGATCGATCTGGATAGATTAGAAAAGCGGTTAGCCGAAATTGAAAAGGCCGGAGAGATGGACAAAGTTAAATTCATATACGTCATTCCAAACTTCCACAATCCAGCCGGCGTTAGTCTAAGCCTTGAGAAAAGGAAAAGGTTGATCGAGATAGCTGAAAAATACGATCTTTTAATAATTGAAGATGATCCATACGGTGAACTTCGCTATGAAGGTGAACATATCCCCTCGTTGTTCAAACTCGCCGGTAAAGAAAGGGTCCTGATGTTCAGAACCTTCAGTAAGGTTTTGTCCCCTGGAATGAGAATAGGTCTGGTGGTAGGCCACGAGAATCTTGTGAGAAAGGTTACCCAGGCAAAGCAAGCAGCCGATCTTTGTTCACCAAGTCTCACTCAGAGAATCGCCGGACGATATCTTGAACAATATGACCTCAGAGAATCACTCAAACCCACCATCGCCTTGTATAAAAAGAAGATGAAGCTTATGCTTGATGAACTTGAAAAGGACTTCTCAGATATACCGGGAGTTAAATGGACAAAACCTTCCGGCGGCCTTTTCATCTGGCTCTGTTTACCAGAGGGCTTCAATACACTTGAAATGATGGAATACGGTAAGAAAAACGGTGTCCTCTTTATACCCGGTGTGGCTTTTACGATAGATAACTCCTGTGAAAACTGCATGAGACTCTCTTTCTGTTTGCCTCCTGAGAAGGAAATCATAGAAGGAGTTGCCAGGCTTAAGAAAACTGTTCTCGAATACGGAAAAATGAAAGGTTTACTGTAAGAGGTGATTTTATGCCCAGAATATTGATTATAAACCCGGGTTCCACTTCAACGAAACTTGGTATCTATGAAAACGATGAGATCATCTGGAAAGAGAATTTTGAACATTCCGCTCACACTGAAGATTTATTGACACCCGAGGAAAGGGTGAAAATTCGAGCAAAGGAAATCGAAGGTCTTCTGTCAAAAGAGGGGTTCAAAATAGAAGAATTTGATGCTATAGCCTGTAGAGGCGGCATACTCCCGCCGCTAGAAAGTGGGACCTATGAGGTAGATGAAGAAATGGTTGACTATTTGCTTCACAAAACAGGTGTTGACCACCCTTCAAACCTGGCAGCGCCAATTGGAAGATTGCTTTCCAGAGGAAATATCCCCGTCTACATAACCGATCCGGTTTCAGTAGACGAGTTTTGGGATGAAGCAAGGCTTTCAGGGATTCCGCAAATAGAGCGCCGGAGCCTCTTTCATGCCCTTAATATGAAAGCGGTTGCAAGGAAGGTAGCAGAAGAAATGGGAAAGCCTCTGGAAGAAATGAATTTTGTGATAGCTCATCTCGGCGGCGGGATCTCCGTAGGGCTTCAGGTTAAAGGAAAAATGGTGGATGTAAATAATGCAAACGATGAAGGCCCCTTTAGTCCTAACAGGACTGGAGAGCTTCCTGTTGGCGATGTAGTAGAGCTGGCTTTTAGTGGAAAATATACCGAAAAGGAGCTTCTGAAAAGATACACCAAGCAGGGAGGGCTTCTGGCTTATCTGGGAACAGACGACTTGAGAAAAGCGATGAAACTTGCTGCAAATGATCCTAAGGCAGAGCTTGTAATTGAAGGAATGGCTTATCAAATTGCCAAAGAGATCGGTGGAATGTGTGCGGTAGCCGGTGGAAATATTGACGCGATAATTCTTACGGGTAGTATGGCTTATAACTCGGACTTCGTGGAGAAAATCAAGAGCTACGTTGCCCGTTTTGCGTTGGTGGTCGTTGAGCCTGGAGAAAATGAACTCCTTGCGTTAGCTGAAGGTGCTAAACGTGTTTTAACAGGGAAAGAGAACCCAAAGCGTTTCAAGGTGGGTGAAACTATATGAGTACAATAAGGACTCTTTCAGAGATAGTTGAACGTGTTCGTGGAAGAAAGGGGATTGTGGCTGTTGCTGTAGCTGAAGATGTCGTTGTTTTAAAAGCGATAAAAGCGGCTGTTAACGAAGAAATTGCCGAATTTCTTCTTTTCGGAAATCAGAGAAAAATCGAAGAAATTGCCGGAGAAATCGGGCTTGATCACGGCTACAAAATTGTAGGAACACAGAGCAACGCTGACGCTGTCAAAAAAGCAGTGGAAGCCGTTGCAAAAGGGGAAGCCAGTCTGCTGATGAAAGGTAAAGTAAAAACTGGAGATTTGTTAAGTGTCTATCTTAAAGAGGAGTATGGGCTCAGAACGGGCAGAACCATGAACCTTGTCAGTGTATTTGAGATTCCTGAATATTCTCGTTTACTTGTGGTTACTGATGCAGGTATGGTTATAGCTCCGGATCTGAAGCAAAAAGCCGATTCAATTGTCAATGCTTCTATCGTTGCCAGGGCCTTAGGGATAGAACCTCCGAAAGTCGCTGTGCTTGGTGCAATAGAGGTTGTTAACGAAAAGATGCCGGCAACGCTGGATGCGGCCATTCTTTCCAAAATGTCCCAGAGAGGTCAGCTCGGCAAGGTTGTCGTTGACGGTCCCTTTGCACTGGATAATGCGGTATCGATAGAAGCAGCCAAACACAAAGGTATAGAAAGTCCTGTGGCCGGACAAGCTGATATTCTCATAATGCCAGACATTGAAGCCGGTAATATCTTTTATAAGGCCATGGTTTTCCTGGGCAAAGCCGAGGTTGCAAGCAGTATCGTCGGTGGTAAAATCCCGATAATTCTGACTTCGCGAGCAGATTCCGACAGAACAAAACTCTATTCCATCGCTCTCAACGTTCTTCTTTCGGAGGGATGACAATGAAGAGAATTCTCGTGATAAATCCTGGATCCACATCGACAAAATTGGCTATCTTTGAAGATGCACGCGCCGTTGTTGACAAAACTATCCGGCATTCGGTTGAAGAATTATCTCCCTTCAACAGTTTGTACGAACAAAAGGATTTTCGGAAAAATTTGATAATAAACTTTCTGAAGGATTCCGGTTATTGCCTTGAAGATTTCGACGCTTTCGTGGGTAGAGGAGGTCTTTTAGCTCCTATTCCCGGTGGAACCTATCTGGTAACAGAAAGAATGATACAGGACTTGAAGGAAGCGAAGTATGGTGAACACGCTTCCAACCTTGGTGGAATATTAGCAAAAGAGTTATCTATGGAATCGAAGAAGGAGATCCCGGCATATATAGCCGATCCTGTTGTTGTCGATGAAATGCAGGAAGTGGCGAGACTTTCCGGGCATCCGGACTTCACTAGAAAATCTATATTTCATGCACTCAATCAAAAAGCCGTCGCAAGATATGTCGCAGCAAAACACGGTAAAAAATATGAAGAAATGAACCTTATCGTCGTTCATATGGGTGGTGGAATCTCGATAGGTGCCCATCGGAAGGGAAGGGTAGTAGATGTGAACAACGCACTCAACGGCGATGGACCATTTACCCCTGAACGCGCTGGAACGCTTCCATTGACCGGGCTCATAAAACTCTGTTACAGTGGAAAATACTCAAAAGCCGAGATAAAGAAACTCATCAAAGGAAAGGGTGGCCTGGTAGCCTACACAGGCATAAATGATTGTAGAAAGATACAGGACGCCATTAGCGACGGAAACAAAGAATGGGAATTCTACTACCGCGGTATGGCATATCAAATTATAAAGTGGATCGGAAAAATGGCAGCTGTACTAAAGGGTGATGTGGACGCTATCGTTCTTACAGGTGGAATCGCTTACGATGATGAATTCATGGTGAAGTGGATCGAGGAAAAGGTTTCCTTCATCGCTCCGATAGAGGTAGTGGCTGGCGGAAATGAGGAAGAGGCTCTCGCAATTGCTGCATTAAGGGTTTTGAATGGAGAGGAAGAGGCGAAGATTTATGAAACTGTTGCCATGGTTTGAAAACAGGATTTTAATATTCATGGGAATGTTCGGGAGCGGTAAGACGGAGATCGCACTGAACGTAGCCTTTCATCTTAAAGAAAGTTTTGAAAAAGTTGCCATTGCAGATATCGACGTAATAAGTCCCTATTTTCGTTCACGTGACCACACTGCTGAACTTGAAAAGAAGGGAATAAAAGTGATCACACCTCCTGGACAGCTTATGCATGCAGATTTACCCATCATTTCTCCTGCAGTTCGCGGCTTTATTGAAAACAATGAATATCGCCTCGTTCTTGATGTTGGAGGTAACGATGACGGTGCTGTGGTTCTTGGTTCATTGAGTTATTTGTTGAAGAAAGTGAATGTCTCCACGTTTTTTGTTATCAATCCTTTCAGACCTTTCACAGACACCGTCCAGAAAACAGTCGAGCATATCGAAAGGCTATCATCAAAAGCCCGAATGAAAATTGATTATCTCATCAACAATGCTAATCTTGGAAATGAAACAACACCAGAAAATGTGAAATATGGTGAGAAATTCATCAAGGAAGTTTCAAAGGCCACGGAAATTCCGGTGGCAATGACTATCGTTATTGACGGATTAAAGGAAGAAAAATTACAATTCCCGGTTTTTAATTTGAAAAAACATCTGAAAACCCCATGGGAGGTATGAGATGATGATGAATTACGTTGTTATCGATGAAGAACGCTGCAAGGGCTGTGGACTGTGTATAAATGCCTGTCCTAAGAAGGTATTGAGTTTTTCTAAGAAATTCAATAGCAAAGGTTATCACCCAGCCCAACAGCATGATCCGGACAACTGTATAGGTTGTGGCTTCTGTTATATGATGTGTCCTGACACTGCTATAACCGTCTATCGTGAAACAGCTGAGGTTTCAAAATAAGGGAGGAGTTGCGATGGAAGAAAAAGTGATGGTTAAAGGCAACGAAGCTATGGGGGAAGCGGCAGTAAGGGCAGGATGTAGACTTTATTTCGGTTATCCCATAACTCCCCAATCCGAATTAACTGAGTATATGGCCAGACGCCTTCCGGAGGTTGGAGGGACATTCCTGCAATCTGAGAGTGAGGTAGCTGCTGTCAATATGATTTACGGTGCTGCCAGCACGGGAACTCGCGTTATGACTTCAACCTCAAGCCCCGGATTCAGTTTGATGCAGGAAGGTGTTTCCTACATTGCTGGTGCGGAGCTTCCGGCAGTCTTCATAAATGTTGTTCGCGGCGGCCCGGGCCTCGGTGACATTCAACCGGCCCAGAGCGATTATTTCCAGGCCACAAAGGGCGGCGGACATGGGGATTACAAATTGATAGTTCTTTCACCGGGTTCAATTCAGGAAGCTGTTGATCTTGTGGTGCTAGCATTCGATCTGGCTGATAAATATCGAAACCCCGTGCTTATTCTCGCAGACGGTATGCTTGGCCAGATGATGGAACCTGTTTCATTCCCTGAATTCCGTGATTTAAGCACCTTGCCTGATCACAGCTCATGGGCGTTGCAGGGATGTGAAGGAAGAGAACCCCATAAAGTAACTTCATTTAACATCGATCCTCACTGTCTTGAAGAAATGAACCTAGGTTATCAGAAAAAATATAGAGAGATTGAGAAAAATGAGGTTCGTTATTTAACAGAAATGGTTGATGACGCTGAATATCTTCTTGTTGCTTACGGAACCATGGGAAGAATTCTTGGAAACGTTGTAAGAAAAGCCAGAGAAATGGGAATAAAGGCCGGCCTGTTCAGGCCAATCACTCTCTGGCCTTATCCTTATAGAGAACTCAAAGAAGCGGCGAAGGGAAAGAAAGCTGTGCTAACCGTTGAAATGTCTGCCGGGCAAATGGTTGAAGATGTGCGGCTTGCTGTAGAGGGAAACGTTCCTGTACATTTCTACGGACGCACCGGAGGAGTTGTACCGACACCGCAGGAAGTCTTCGGTGAACTCAAGAAAATCGTTGAAAGAGGTGAATGAAGGTGGCGAAAGTTACTCTATTTCAGCGCCCTAAATCCTTAGCAAAAAGAGATTTTACATACTGTCCTGGATGCCATCACGGGATCGTTCATAGACTGATTGCCGAAGTGATAGACGAACTCGGTATTCAGGGAAAAACGATAATGGTGGCTCCTGTTGGATGTTCGGTTTTTGCATATGAATTCTTTGATGTTGACGGTACGGTCGCCCCACACGGAAGAGCGCCCGCGGTGGCTACCGGTATGAAACGAGCAATGCCGGATAGGGTTGTTTTTACCTATCAGGGAGACGGTGATCTTGCTGCCATAGGTACTGCCGAGATAATCCATGCGGCCAATCGTGGCGAAAAGATAACCACTATCTTCATAAACAACGCCATTTACGGTATGACCGGAGGTCAAATGGCTCCAACCACACTTCTCGGCATGAAGACAACAACCTCCCCATACGGCAGAACATCAGAAAGGGAAGGATACCCGATACACGTGTCAGAGATTCTGAAGGAAGCTGCAGGAGTTGTTTATCTTGAAAGGGTTGCTGTAAGCTCCCCGGCCGAGGTTAGAAAAGCCAAACAAGCGATTAAAAAAGCGTTTATCGCACAGATAAAAGGACTGGGATTCTCTCTGGTAGAGGTTCTCTCTACATGTCCAACCAACTGGGGAATGAGCCCGATAGAATCCATAAAATGGCTAAATGAGAACATGAAAAAAGAGTATCCAATGGGAGTATTCGTGGATAAGGTTGGTGACGTGAAATGAGCGAACACATACTGATAGCAGCCGGATTTGGCGGTCAGGGTGTAATGCTTCTTGGACAGGTACTGGCAACAGCGGCCATGTTTGAAGACAAACACAGCACCTGGTTACCCTCTTATGGTCCTGAAATGCGCGGAGGAACAGCAAACTGTACGGTGGTTATCAGCGATGAATTCATCGCATCGCCGATTTCTGATACCCCGAATGAACTAATAATAATGAACATCCCATCACTGTTGAAATTCGAAAAAAACCTGACACCCTCAGGTATCATGATTCTCAATACCTCCGTCGTAGACAGAGAACCAACCAGGACGGATATAAAGGTCGCAAAAGTCGATGCCAACAAAATCGCCGAAGAAATCGGCAATCTGAAAATAGCGAACATGGTTGCTCTTGGCGCTTATCTCGCAATGACCGGAGCTGTTTCAACCGGAAGTATCGAAAAAGCACTGAGGAAAAAGCTCACCGGGAAAAAGGTCGAATTGATCGATTTGAACCTCAAAGCCATTGAGGCCGGAATGAGAGCGGTAAAAGATTGAGAAAAAGGAATAAAAATTAGAAAGCGCGGGAGCTCATGAGCTGTTCCGCGCTTTTTCTATTTCCTCCCTGAATTCTAAAAGTTTATCGGGCTCTTCGAAAAAAGTCCAGATACCGTCGCCCGTTCTTATTACAAGAAAGTAGTCCTTCTCTTTAGGTTTTCCAATGGTTCGGAAGTTTTTAATGGGAAGAAAGAGATCTCTTAGCCTCGGATAATATAAAGGATTCTCTGAAATCGCCTGATGAACGCCTGTTTCAACTATATCTTTCATCTTAAGCTCAACCGGAACCTTGCCACCCTGAAAGGTCTCTATCAGTAAGTGAAGTTTTCTCTTGAACAGGATGGCATAACACTGGGTCATTCGAATCTTTTCTATCCTCTCGACCTCGCCGAAGGTGTAGAGAAAGGATTTTACCTGTTTTCTGTATTCTTTTCCTTCGAGACCAAGGCTTTGTATAAATCTCTCTTTCGAACGTTCTTCCGCAAATCCCAGGAGAGCGGTAATCGTTCCGACAATGGTCCCGAAGAGATGACCGGCCGAACCGATATTGAAGAATATGGCCACCGCTTCCGCTACCAGTAGTGCCACGGTTGAAAAAACGATAACAGGGTACTCGAACCTTTTCCTGAGGGTTACAAAAACCACCGTAAGGGCTTCAGCCACGAGAAAGTACCACAACGGGGAAAGGAAAAACCTGGAAACCATGGCAGCTATCAGAAGAGCTATTCCTAAAATCATTTTCGCACCTACTTTCCTACACAAAAGTTTCCGAAGATTTTGTCCAGCAAATCTTCAGCGGAGTATCGTCCCGTCAATTCATCGTAGATAAAGATGATTTGTTGAAGATATGATCCAACAACGTCGGGAGTAATACCTGACTTTAAGGCTTCAAGAATTTCTTCAATCATTTCCACAGATCTCTGCACAAGCGCAAGTTGCCTTTCGGTGACAAAGACCTCATCTGGATAGAGTTCAGTGATATCCTGAGTTCTTTCTACCATGAGATTTTCAAGTTTATCGATCCCTCTTCCTGTTTTTGCACTTATACACACATCGAATCCATCCGGGCATTTTTCGACCATATCGAGTTTGTTGCCTATCAATATACTGTGCCTGAATTCTTTCCTCAGCTTCTCGTACAGTTCTAGATCATTTTCGGGTTCGATCAGATCGACCATAAAAAGAACAAGGTCGGCCTCCTTTATCTGTTTTAAGCTTCTTTCAATACCGATTCTTTCGACTTTATCCGATGACTCACGAATCCCCGCCGTATCAACCAATCGAAAGTATATACCGTTGATACTTATGTCTTCTTCGATGGTGTCGCGGGTTGTTCCGGGAATATCGGTAACAATTGCCCTGTCTCGTCTCAGTAAAGCGTTCAGCAAAGTCGATTTCCCTACATTCGTTCTACCCGCGATGACTGTTTTTACACCGTTGACAGCCACAATACCGTTTTCTCCGTGTCTGATCAGCTTCTTCACCCTGCTCAGGGTCTTTTCCAATTCCCGAATTATTTCATCATCGGAGCCCTCAATTTCGTCAGGATAATTGAGCTCTACCTCAACTTTTGCGAGTAGTTCCAAAAGAGTTTCTCTTATCCTATTTATAGTCTGGCTAAGTCTGCCAGAATAATTTGATAAAGCAGCTTTCAATGCCTTTTTGCTGTGGGCACTTACAAGGGTCTCTATTGACTCTGCTTTTATCAAATCCATTTTGCCATTGAGTACGGCCCGTTTTGTGAACTCTCCCGGAAGCGCCTGCCTGAACCCCACTTTGATGAGCTCCTGCAGAATGATTCTCAGAATAAGGGGGCTCCCGTGTGAAATAAGCTCGACCATATCCTCGCCAGTGTAGGACTTTGGCGACTTATAAAACGCAATCATCACTTCATCTATCATCTCACCATTGATCGTAAAGGGGGTGAGATACAGCCGCCACGGTTTGGGATCGGTGACATTGACAAAGGGAAGTAGCTTTTCCCAGCTTCCTTCACCGGAACACCTTATTATTCCCAACGCAGAAATGCCGGGAGATGTGGCAATGGCACAAATAGGGTCATGAATCATCTTTATCATCTCCAAGAAAGATAGCTTTTATTGTATCAAGGAGTTTTTCTTCCTTGATATTGTACAGGATAACCTTTGACTCCTTCTCGTTGAAAATGTTTCTTAAACCATCGAATATCTTTACATTTTTCTTCCCGCTTTCCTTCAATCCGATAATAACCGCTTCAGAATGCGGGTCGTATTCTATGAACTTTATTGATAGGTTATAAGCGGCTATTCTTATTCTCGCAGCATCGAGAAGAGATCTTACTTCATCGGGTAAAGTGCCAAACCTATCCTTCAATTCTTCCTCGATTTCTGTGATCTCTTCAACGGACCTGCTCATTGCTATCCGCCTATAAATCTTCATCCTTTCAAAAGAATCGTTGATGTATTCCTCAGGGATTACCATATCATAGGGTATATTGTGCAATTCGGTATCTATGAATTTTTCTTCCAGTGGTTCGAGTTCCTTTATGCCTCTGGCTTCAGCTACAGCTCTCTCCACCATCTCTTTGTACAGGTACAACCCGATGGAGGAAATATTTCCGTGCTGTTCTTTGCCAAGTAATTCTCCGAATCCCCTTATTTCCATATCCTTTATGGCGAGTTTCATTCCGCTCCCTGGTCCGGAAAATTCCCTCAAAGCCTTCAAACGTTCTTTTGCTTTTGGCGTCAGACGTTTAGGATTGTACAAAAAGTACGCAAATGCTCTTCTGGTGCTTCTGCCTACCCTTCCTCTCAATTGATAAAGTTGAGCCAGCCCATATCTCTGAGAATCATCAACTATAAGGGTGTTCGCATTGGGAATGTCAACACCGCTTTCTATGATGGTTGTGCATAACAGCATCTGAAGCTTGCCAGAGTAGAAATCACCCACATTTTTTTCGAAAAGCCTTTTGGGCATCTGGCCATGCGCCACTCCAATTTCAACCTCAGGAAGCAATGTTCTGATCTTATTTTCGAGTTTGTTGAGCTCGTTTACCCTGTTATGGACGTATATAACCTGACCCCCACGATTGATCTCTCTCAAAACAGCCGTTCTGATCAACCTGTCGTTGACGGGACCGACATACGTTTCCGGCATGGTTCTCCCAATGGGTGGAGTCGCGATCATGGAAAGTTCTCTGAGCCCTGAAAGTGCCATGTAAAGTGTTCTGGGAATTGGTGTGGCACTCATGGTCAAAACGTTGACCTCAAGCCTGAGTTTCTTCAAATGTTCCTTCTGCATTACCCCGAAGAGCTGCTCTTCATCGATTATTACCAGCCCCAGATCAGCGAAACGCACGTCTTTAGAGAGCAGGCTGTGAGTACCAATTATTACGTCGATTTTTCCATTCTTCAACTCACGAAGTATCTTCTGTCTTTCTTTCGGTGTGCGGTATCTATCGAGTATATCTACGTTAACTCCAAAGGGTTCAAGCCTGTTTTTGAAGGTTTCATAATGCTGACGCGCCAAAACTGTCGTCGGAACGAGAATCGAAACTTGCTTTCCTGAAACCACCGCTCGAAAAGCTGCTCTCAAAGCAACCTCTGTTTTGCCATAACCCGCATCGCCGCTAACAAGCCTGTCCATTGGTTTTTCGTCAGCAAGGTCGTCCAGTACCTCTTCTATAGCCTTTGCCTGATCTTCTGTCTCAAGATGGGGAAAACTTCTCTTGAACGCATCCTCCAGGGTGGGATCTCCTTTCAAGCTCAATCCCCTTAAATGCTCCCTCGTACCGTACAGCAACGCCAGTTCTTTTATCCTTTCCTTTACCTCTTTCTCAACCCGTTTCTTTCGTTTCTTCCAGGCGTTCCCTCTTAATGAATTCAACTGTATATTATCCGTATCCCCAACATACTTATGGACACGGTCGAGGCGTTCTATCGGAACGTAAATCTTCGAACCTTCGCGATATTCAAT
Organism: Kosmotoga olearia TBF 19.5.1; assembly: GCF_000023325.1. Lineage (NCBI taxonomy): Bacteria > Thermotogati > Thermotogota > Thermotogae > Kosmotogales > Kosmotogaceae > Kosmotoga > Kosmotoga olearia. The sequence continues at coordinate 2,286,435 of NC_012785.1, read as the reverse complement.
AGTGAGGTATTCCCGGGTTCCCAGAACGCCGTTAATCTTTCTTATTCCAAGAAACTTTCCAATGCCGTACTCAATATGAACGACAAAATCACCTTCTTCAAGCTCGCTCCAGTCAAAAACAGGGGCCTTGGGAACGTATTTTTCTTGTTTTCTCGGCAGATTTTTCCTGGTTGCTTTAACATCTTCGTACTTTAAAGATGTCCACTCGAAAGTCTCAACCTCTCTCTTAGAAATCAATCCATACTTTTTCACCGAATACAGCAGAGTAGGTGAAAAGGTTCCGAACCTCCTATATATGAATTTTTCGACTTCTTTGTTCGAGAGAATTTCTAGGGTTTCTCTTTCCCTGAGTTCAAAGTCTTTCAGTCCTTCTTCGGGATCTACAAAAAGGAAAAAGCAGTCATCGCCAAGATAATCTCCCAGCCAGGCCTGCTGCCTGTAAAAAAGCCCCACCACTGTATCCATCCTTTGCCAGTTGAGAGGGCTGATGGAAAACCTTTTTCCGGTAGCTTTTTCCGCGTTTTCTATTCTGAGTTTTGCCAAAGAGACGTTTTCTTCAATTGTAAGTACTTCACCAGCTGGAAAGATCTCAATTTCACTAATGTGTTTTACGCTTCTTTGGTTTCCCGGGTCAAAAAGCTTTATCTCCTCGACTATGTCATCGAAGAGAATCAATCTATACGGTAAAACGCTGCCTGGAACAAAAATATCAACGACTTCGCCTTTCCAGGAAAACTGCCCGGGTTCAACAACGGTAAAAACCCTTTCGTAACCCATCTCGACGAGTTTGTCTGGATGAAATCCAAAAGGATCGTCAATTCTAATCTTTTTCGTACTTCCTTTCATTGCTTCAGGAGGAAGCGTTTTCCTCAGAATCGCATCCAGACTGGTGTAGATCCTTTTGATGTTTTTATTCTGAAGGTTGCTCAAGCAGCTCATACGATGATTTCTCACATATGCGGAAACCCTGACGTCTTCAAAGGGAAAAACATCATGTGAAAAGAAAATCCCTTCATCTCCTGATGGTGAATGAAAGGATAGGAATCTTTGCAATTCCCTTTCCGAAGGGAAAATGATTACAGAACTTTCGGGGATTCTTTCGAGATTTTCGATTACCCAGAGAAATGGATCCTTTGTTATTATCAGTTCTTTCTCATTCAAGTTGAACGCTCCTTTGATACTACCTCAAAGCCTGAGTATAGATTCTATCACTTCCATGATAACAATAAAACTGTTATAATGGAACTGCCGGGGGAGCCTGTACAGGCTGAGAGTGCGTTCGGCGCAGACCCCTTGAACCTGATCCGGGTAATACCGGCGAAGGGAGGGCGTTTTCGAACCGTCCCCCGGACGGTCATTTTTTTTAGGGAGGGATTTAAAATGAAAAGGACTGTGTTGCTGATTCTTCTGATGTTCCTTGTGTCTTCACTGGTTTTATCTGAAAAACTGGTGGTTTACACCTACGACAGTCTGCTTCCTCTCGCGCGAGAAGCCTTTCCAAAATTTGAAGAGCTCACCGGGATAGAGGTTGTGGTGAGAACCTACGGTGACGCCGGAGCGGTTTTGTCAAAGGTCATTGCGGAGAGGGAAAAGTCAGATGTTGATGTGGTCATAGGTATCGACAACCTACTGGCAAAGAGAGCCTTTGAAGAGGATATCTTCCTTAGCTACAAACCAAAGAATGCAGATTCGATTGTCGATAAGTCCCTGATTTTTGACCCCCAGTGGCGACTGACACCTTATGACTACGGAGCGATTGCAATAATCTATGACCACGCAGAATATGGCAAACTCGATATCGAATCTCTTGACCAGCTAACCGAAAAACGATTCAGAAGAAGCCTCATCATTCAGGATCCAAGAACTTCCAGTACAGGGTTGTCCTTTGTAATGTGGACATACCTATTACACCAGGAAGATGAGGATTTTGTCGAATTCTGGCGAAATTTAAAGGATTCTATACTTACAATTACCTTTGGTTGGGATGATGCTTTTGAAAAGTTTGAAGCCGGAGAAGCACCCATGATGGTTAGCTATGCAACCGACGGAGCGTACTCCTACCACTATTATGGAAAGGTATATTATGGAGCCATCATTCCAGGTGGAAAAGGTTACGTTCAAATCGAGGGAGCCGGAATCTGCAAATGGACGGATAATTTAGAGGCTGCTCAAAAATTCATCGATTTTCTTATTTCCCCGGAATGCCAGAACAGCATTCCGCTGAATCAGTGGATGTTCCCGGTTATAGAAATTGATCTGCCAGAAGCGTTTAACTACGCGGTGAAACCTACCGAACTTCTCTCTGTTCCTGAAAATATCGATATTGAAAAAATTATTGCCCTCTGGGAGAGTGTTATCTACGAATAAATTCTATCTGGCTCTTTTTTTGACGTTAGCAATCGCGGTTCTCTTTATACTTTATCCATTGTTCGCTTCCTTTGGCTCCGCCAGAGGAAGCGAAGTTTTGACAATAATAAGAAGCAATACAATTCAGAAGATTTTGAAATTTACTGTGTTTCAGGCAACAATAAGCACGCTGCTGGCTGTTCTTGTTGGATTTCCGGCTGCTTATTACTATGCCCACCACAATGATACTCTAGCGAAACTCCTTTACATAACGACGTTCATTCCGTTTTTTTTACCGGGGATATCAGCGGTTGTAGGTTTTCTGATAATGTACGGAAGAAATGGTATACTCAATTCCTTCCTGGGGATTTTTGGGATCAAGCTTCAGATTCTTTACACCTTCACCGCGATCTTGCTTGGACATATTTTTTACAACGCCCCGATACTTGTTAGAGTTCTCGGTGATGCACTTGCAGGAATCCCAAAAGAACAGATAGAAAACGCACTGTCTGATGGTGCGAATAAATGGAAGATATTCTGGAAGATTGAATTTCCTCTGGTTCTTCCTGCATTAGTGGCCGGAACTATTCTCATTTTTTCTTACTGCTTCACTTCCTTTGCTGTTGTTTTGATTCTCGGTGGCTCGCAGTACGCGACCCTGGAGGTTGCGATTTACATGTACCTCAAACTACTTGCCAAACCAAATATCGCGATTTCTCTGGCAATACTCCAATTTCTTTTCATATTTGCCTTTGGATTTTTTCTTTCTTTCTTCGAAAAGAGAGAGAGCTTTCAATATGGAGAACGGTACATTGAAAAAAGAAAATACCTGAAGGTTTACTCCGTTCTCTTTCTGATTTTTGAAAGCGCGCCGGTTATAGCGGGTTTTGCTGGATCGGTTTACGATTTTCGAAGGAAAGAATTTCTCTTTGACAGGATAGTGACCATCTTTACATCATCGCAGATTCCTATCGTGGGTTCTACCATCCCGGAGGCAATTTTAAGATCGCTGCTATTGTCAGCAACCACAGCCTTAATAGGAATGGTTCTCGGTTTTTCTATGATCTGGGGATTAAGAGATACACCTCGTGGAAGCTTTATTTTAAGAGGTATTTCTCTTCTAAGTATATCAATAACCCCGGCTATACTTGCTCTATCTTACAGCACTTCTTTTAAGTTTATTGCACCACCGCTGGCCATGATTCTGCTCTACCTTGTGGTATCCCTTCCAATCAATCTGAACCTGATCCACGCTGGAACCGCTGGTGTGAGCGTAACGGCAATAGAAGCGGCAAAAATAGATGGTGCCAGCTCATTGCAAATTCTGTGGCATATTATCGTTCCTCTTTTCAGAAAGGTGCTTATCGCATCCTTCAGTGTGATCTTTGCGATATCTATGGGCGAATTCAGCGGGTCTCTAATCCTCGGTGGAGATAGCTATCCCACAATAACCGTTGCCATATATCGGTTGATGTCCAGCCGCCATCTCATCGAAGCGAGATTTCTGAGCTCTTTGCTGGTGATTGTCGTTCTGGTCTCACTGGCACTGATAGGCGGTTTCTTCACCTCTTTTTCTGAACATCTGAGAAATACCGGCAGCAGGAATTGATGGGACACTCATTGCATTGTGGATTTACAGGCTTGCACACCCTTCGGCCGAATTCCACCATAGAACCATTCAAAGGTCCCCACAATTCCTCCGGTAAAATCTTCTGAAGCTCAAATTCAGACTGTTCCGGCTGTTTTGTCTTTATCCACCCGAGCCTGTTTGAGATCCTATGAACATGTGTATCAACAGCAAGTGCTGCTTTCCCAAAAGAAACGTTGAGAACGATATTCGCGGTTTTCCTTCCTACTCCGGGCAATTTGGTTAATTCTTCAAGGGTATCCGGAACTTTCCCGTTGTATGTCTCAACAATAATCTTTGAGATTTCGACTATCCTTTCTGCCTTTTGTCGATACATCCCGGCCGCTTTAATCAGATTGTAAAGATCCTCAGGTTTTGCTTTTGCTATAGCAAAAACATCAGGGTAGACCGAGAAAAGTTTTTTTGATGCCACCTCTGTGTTTTCATCCCGCGTCCTCTGACTCAACACAGTGGAAACCAGGACCCTGTAAGGATCGCTGTCCTGATGAATCCGCGGAAAAAGCTCGATTATTTTTGCCGCTACAACTTCCGGTTTACAATTATTCATCCTTTCCCTCCAGAAAGGCTTTGTACGCTCTGTATGTTTCATAGAGATCAGCTTTTGAGATTATTTCAAAGGGTGAATGCATTCCAAGAACCGCCGGGCCTGCATCAATGACCTCTATACCTTTTTCTGCAAAAAATTTGGCAATCGTTCCACCGCCACCCTGATCTACTTCACCGAGAATCGCTGTTTGCCAGTGAATTTCATTTTCGTTTAGTATCTTTCTCACCTTTGCGACGAATTCAGCACTGGCGTCACTGGTACCATATTTTCCGCCGCGTCCTGTATATTTCATCAGAACTATTCCATAACCCAGCCGTGGAGCGTTTTCCACATCGTGAACATCTGCAAACATTGGATTAATGGCAGCAGAAACATCTCCGGATAACATATAGGACTTTTCAAGGGCTAAATTTACCGTCATAACTGGATCAGACGCTTTCAACAACCTCGCCACTCTAACGAGGGTGTTTATCCAGAAACTTCCTTTAGCTCCCGTTAAACCGTCGCTTCCTATCTCTTCTTTATCGAAGATAAGGACACAGGCATTCTTTCTTAATTCCTTCGAATCAGCCAGAGCTGTGATTGCTGCAAATGAACAAACCCTATCGTCGTGGCCGTATCCAGCAATCATGGACCTGTCCAGCCCAATTTCCCTCGGCTCAATGGCTGGAACCAACTGGAGTTCGGCACTGATAAAATCTTCCTCGGTTAAACCATATTTGTTGTTTAAGAGTTTTAGAAAATGGAGTTTCACAGATTCTTTCGAATCCTTATCCAGATCTATCGGTATGGAAGCAGCTAACGCGTTTAAATCCTTTCCTTTGAAAACATCATTTATATCGCCTTTTCGCCTATCAAGATGAGGCAAAAGATCACTTATAACGAACACCGGGTCACCCGGTTCTGTTCCTATAGAAATCTCTACAACATCGCCATTCGATTTCACCACGACCCCAACAAGCGCAAGAGGAATATTCAACCACTGATATTTTTTGACGCCGCCGTAATAGTGGGTTTTTAGAAGGACAAGTCCCTGTTTTTCAACCACCGGTAATGGTTTCAAATCAAGTCTTGGTGCGTCGGCATGAGCTCCCACAAATCTGAATCCGTTCTCAAAATCCTCAGCGAGGCGCAACGCAACCAGGGTTTTGCCCGACCTTGAGTTATAAACCCCGGTAACGCCAGAGAGTTTTTCTGGTTTTTCTTCAAGTTCATCCAACGAAAGAAAGCCTCTATCTCTAAGGTATTCAACTAAATAATTCACAACCTTTCTTTCGGTTAATCCTTCCTTTAAGAAGGCAAGATATTCTCCAGAATACTCCTCAATAGAAGCTCTTTTTAAATCTTTCCATGCTGTTTTGTGTTTAAATACGAGCTCGTCTTTACTATTCACATTCACACCTCCCCGGTAATATTCTATCAGAGGATAAGAATTCTTTATAGTATAATTAGTATGAACCGTAACAGCAAAAGTGGTGTCAAAATTCATGACAGGGGGATTCCCTTGGACGAGAAAAAATTGATCGAAGGACTGAAAAAGAAAGAAATGTGGGCTTATGAGGTACTGTACGACAAATACGCTCCTCGATTGGGGAGTGTTATTCGTTCCTACCTCGGCACAGATGATGTTGATGACGTCCTTCAGGAGACTTTTATAAAGGTGTTTAAAAATATAAAAAAGTTCCGTGGCGAAGCGAAACTATCTACATGGCTTTATAGGGTCGCAATCAACGTGTGTAATGACATTATTGCAAAACGGAAGAGAAACCGGGAGTACTTGACGGACTTCCAGGAAAACGACGAGAAACCATTTCTCGAACCTCCAGCGCCCAACGATGTGTTCAGGGAAGTAATGAACGAGCTGAGCTATGAAGAACTGACAAATATAATCGCAAAACTCCCTGAAGAAGATAGGTTGTTGATAAAGCTTAGAGATATTGAGGGGCTTTCATATGAAGAGATAGCCCAGATTCTCGGGAAGCCAAACGGAACAATAAAGAGCCGATTACACTATGCCCGGAAACGTCTCAGGCATCTCCTTGAGGAGGGAGGTTACAATGAGTAATTTTGACAGATTCCTTGACGGTGAAATTCCAAAAGAAGCTCTGAATGAAAAAGATAAAGAAGCCGTGGTGAAATATGTTAGAGCACTTTTGGTCTTTAAAGAAAGAACTGCCTATAATCCAGGTGAAAAATTGAAAAGAAAAACTCTGGAAGCCATCAGAAGGAAAAAAGTGCTTCCATACAGACTCTACATATCTCTGGCTGCCTGTTTTATTGCCGTTTTTATTGGTATTGATTTCTTTTCAAAGAATAGCATCGACATTCACCGAAAAAATTTTCCTATTGTTGTCACTGAAGGGAGAACACCTCTTGAATACAACATCAATGTTCTCAATGCCAGACAGGGTCTTGGAGACTTTCCGAATTTAGCACTATCAACGACTGGCGGTGTAGAAAAAGCAATTTCCGCAGAACCCTCCGCACAGGCAGATACCGATTTGCAGGAAAAAATGTTGAAAAGTGTTGATTTCATAAAGAAAGTACCCGCTGAAAACATCGATGTTGTCGTGGTTAATACAAACTTCTAACCAGGAGTGAGTCGAATGAAGAGAATACTCACAGTCATTTTCGTGTGTTTGCTTTTGTCCATAAGCTTTGCCCAAAAAGCTCAAGAAATACTTTTGGATCTTGTAGAAAAATTATCCTCATCCTCCTACAAGGTAGAGAGAATGGTAACTGAAAAAGGTTTTTTTGAAACCGTTTACAGGAGCGAATCCGTTATAAATGTAGGTCCATATAGACTTGTGGAGGTTCATTCATCCAGAGGCGGTTACACTTGGGTAAAAAATTCACAGGGAGAATTTGTTATTCTCGGTAAGAATGCCTTCGAACCTTTGCTACCCATCAGGGATGTGGAGGATAAATTGATAGATATCATCAAGAACGGAGTTTACGATGTACGGTTAGTGCTCGACTTACCCTACGGACATAAATACATTATTAGCAATGATGGTATTAACTACGAGATAACCTTTGATGACAAGCTCAGGCTTACAAAATTGGTAAAAAGGTTCGGACCATACATAGTGCTGGTTAAATACAACAATTACCGTAAGATTACCCAGGAGGACGCGGATAAGGTATCGAACGCTTTGAATGGTGTAAACATCATCAGACCGCCTATTCAGTTATCCGAAAGTTATCTGAACGAGAATTTCCAGTGGCATGCCATGGACTTCAGCTACGGCAAAGACGGTCACCTGCTATATACACTATATCTTGACTCAGAGATTTCAGGAAGAATCGTAGTTTTTCTTTTATTCAATGCCAACCCTGATCCGCTCTTAAAAATGATATTAGATGTATGTGCTGCCAATGGCTTAAACTATTATTATGAACTTTTTGGCTCTTCAATATCTCTGATTATAATTGGTTCCAGGGATTCTGAAGAACTAAGGAATATTCTTTCGCATCTAATTGCTGCTCATTGATGCGCCGCCCCTCAAACCGTCTTCTGACATGTACGATATTCACAAAAAACCTTTGTTTCATTGTATAATCAAGAAAATGATAATGGAGGCATCAAAATATGTTTGATGTTAAGTCTGCCATAAGTATGCTTAAAGGCAAAGGGTATCGTATTACTCCACAGAGAGTTGCCGTGTTACGCGTTTTACATAACAACACGGAACACCCTACCGCTGAAGAGATCCATAGAAAAACCATGAAGCTGCAATCCAATGTTTCGATAGCAACCGTTTACAATGTCCTGGAGATGCTAGAAAAAGAGGGATTCATAGTGGTGCTCCAGACACCGGATGGAACACGGAGATACGATCCAAACACTGAACTCCACGCTCATTTCGTATGTGAAAGATGCAATAGAATTTTCGATGTTGAACTTTCTCAAAACCTTTCTAAGGGACTTCTTTTCTTTGTACCTGAGGATAGTTCAGAAGTTAAACAAATCAATATCTCTTTTTTTGGTATATGTAAACGCTGTGCACAACAACAAACATCGTGAAGATAAACAACTTGCCGTTTCTGGGGGTGCTTATGGTGTCAGATATCAGAGAATTTGATTTAGAAAAGGCCTTAAAAGAGATTTCTGAAGCTACGAACTCAGCCGAGCTTCAGGTAATCAAAGCTCGCTATTTAGGAAAACAAGGGCTCGTGACTTCCATGCTTAAAAAGATTCGGGAACTCCCTCCAGAGGAGCGAAAGGGCTACGGGAAGATGGTTAACCAGTTCAAAAGGACCCTTGAAGAGAAAATCTCTGAAAAACGAAGAGTTCTCGAAATGGAAGCGCGAAAAATCAGGGAACTTGAGGACAGGTACGATGTTTCCTTGCCTGGAGCTAGACGCGACAGAGGTGCATTACATCTTCTCACGCAGGTTATGGAAGAGGTTCAGGAAATCTGGAGCAGCATGGGATTTGAGGTTGTGCTTGGTCCGGAAATTGAGGAGGTTTACTACAACTTCGAAGCATTGAATACTCCGGAATGGCATCCTGCAAGAGATATGCATGATACTTTTTACCTCGATGAACGTTGGCTCCTCAGAACCCATACCTCTCCAGTTCAAATAAGGGTTATGGAGTCGCGAAAGCCGCCTCTGGCGATCTTTTCACCCGGGAAATGTTACCGCAAGGATACCCCGGACAGTACTCATCTGCCAATGTTCCATCAATTTGAGGTTTTGTATGTCGATAGGCACGTCTCAGTGGCGCATTTGAAAGGTGTTCTTGAGGTTTTCGTGAAAAGGATGTTTGGTGAAAACAGAAAAATCCGATTGGGACCAAGTTTCTTCCCCTTTACTGAACCGAGCTTTGAGGTTGACGTGTCTTGCGGAATTTGTGGTGGTACCGGTTGCCGTAGCTGCGGTGGTACCGGCTGGCTGGAAATCCTCGGATCAGGAATGGTTCATCCCAATGTTTTCAGAAATGTTGGTTACGATCCCGAGATCTGGTCTGGATTCGCACTCGGTACGGGTGTCGAAAGGATCGCGATGCTCAAATACAACCTCGGGGATATCAGAGACCTTCTCAGAAATGATCGAAGATTCCTCAAAAAGTTCATGGGGGTGAATGCATGAGAATACCCGTCGAATGGTTGAATGAGATAATAGATCTATCAGATAAAGATGTTCAGGAGTTAACCAGTGCGCTTTCACTCAGCGGTACAGCGGTTGAAGGTGTTGAATATCCCTGGGATTATCTTGAAGGAGCGGTAACGGGAAAAATTGAAAAGGTTATCCCCCATCCGAATGCAGATAAGCTCGTTGTCACCGAGGTGAATATAGGGGACAAACTTTTAACGGTAGTTACTGCTGATCTCAGCGTCAAACCTGAAGAATACGTGGCTGTGCTTCCTGAAGGTGGCAGGCTATGGGATCTGGAGATAAGAAAGAGGAACTTTCGCGGAGTGATGTCTGAAGGGATGTTCCTTTCATTTGAAGAGTTAAGGCTCGAGGAAAAATCAACACACATCCTCAGATTCTCCGAAGCGGTACCACTGGGAAAAGACGTTAAAGATATCCTGAAACTGAACTATCCTGTAATAGAGGTGGAGTTGACACCCAATAGAGGTGATTGTCTGTCAATGATCGGTATTGCGCGAGAGTTGCGGGCTATATACAAACGTCCTCTCAAAATCCCGGAGATTAACGAAGTCAAAGGAACAGATAAACCGGTAGAAATAAGAATTGAAGATGAGGGATGTCAAAGATACACAGCACTTGTGATGAAAAACGTCAGGGTTAAAGAATCACCACTGTGGTTGAAGAGACGCCTCATCGCTGCAGGATTGAGACCCTTAAACAACGTTGTTGACATCACCAACTATGTCTTATTAGAAACTGGCCACCCGGTTCACGCTTTTGATCTGGCCAAAATCCCGAACAAAAAAATCGTGGTTAGGAATGCTTCGCAGGGAGAAAAAATGACACTGCTTGATGGTAAGGTTATCGAGCTTCTTGACACGGATCTGCTGATAACGGATGGAGAAACACCGCTTGCGCTGGCCGGTATTATGGGAGGAGCGAATTCGGGGATCTCAGAAGAGACCACCGATGTCCTATTAGAGGTAGCAGTCTTTGATCCTGTCAGAATAAGAAAAACGGCCAGGAGATTGGGTATATCTACTGATAGCTCTTACCGCTTCGAAAGAGGGATAGACGCAAAGGATTCGCTGTATGTCATCAAAAGGCTTGCCACCCTGTTGCAACAACTCGCTTCTGCCGAGATAGCCAGCGGAATAATCGACGTTGGGCAATCTTCAGAACCAGGAACCATTCATCTGCGAAAATGGTTTGTGGATAAGGTTCTTGGAACTGTGGTTCCTATAAAAGACGTAGAAGAAATATTGCTATCTCTAGGATTTTCGCTCAAAGAATCCGGTGATGGCTGGAATGTTACCCCACCATCTCACAGGCACGATATCGATCAGGAGATCGATCTTGTGGAAGAAATCGGCCGTATCTATGGTTACGACAAGATTGAAAGCGAGCTTCCGCGAATTACTCCAGGTGGCTGCTCACAATCTTCAGAGGTAAAAACCATAAAAAGGGTAAAAAATATCATGACTTCCCTGGGATATGACGAAGTTATCACATACAGTTTTATTAATCCGGATAGTATCACCTCGCTGGACAAGAATCTCAAATACACCTTACTGAAAAATCCTCTTTCAATCGAGATGAGTGCGCTAAGACCCTCTCTCCTTTTTGGGCTTCTTGAGGTGGCTTCATACAACTATCGCAGGCAAAATAGAGATCTCAAAATATTTGAAGTGGGAAAGATTTTCTCGGTGGATCCAAAAAAGCCTGAATCGCTGTCTCTCGGATTTTTGGCCATGGGGAAAGAGAACAAGGAGGATTACACAGACAAACGCATGGTTTCTTTCTACACCTTCAAAGGAGTTGTTGAAGATGTCCTTGAATCTTACGGCGTTTCCGTTACCTTCAAAGAACCAGAAGAGAGCTGGCTGGAAAAACGCGCTTCTGCGGATATTTATATAGGCGAAAAGAAAATAGGCTTTTTCGGAGTCTTCGATAGCAGTCTAGCTGATAGGCTCTACGAAATAAAGAACGCTGAGGTCTTCATCGCTGAACTCGACCTTGAAAGCCTACTGGAAAAAGAAACGAAAAGGTGTATTAATGTAAATATGTCTCCGTTCCCGAGGGTATTCAGAGATCTTTCGATCCTCATAAGCCCTGAAATCACCTATGAAAAAATAAAAGAGACAATTCAGAAAGCCGGCAGCAAATATCTGACGGATATCAGGGTTACCGACATATATCGTGGAAAAGGAATCCCCAAGGGATTTAGGAGCATTACAATCTCTCTTACCTTCGAGTCTTTTACAGAAACGCTGAAGGAAGATGAGATCAATTCAGCGATAAACAATATTATTAGCTCCCTGGAAGAAATTGGAGTGAAGTTACGTGGATAATGGTTCTCTGGAGAAAATCGTTGACGAAGTTAAAAAGAAGTTGTACGAAATATGGCGGGAAAAGTTGTTTTCCCGCCGTTTCAAAGTCGACAGAAAATCCAGTTTTAGAGATATTGTTACAACAATAGACATAGAAATAGAAGAGGAACTCAAAGAGTTTCTCGGTAAGCTCCTTTCTGATGCAGGTTATCTTGGAGAGGAAACTGTCGGTATTACAAACAAAGAGATGATGTGGGTTGTTGATCCCATAGATGGAACCACGAATTTCTCCCGGGGGACACCTCACTTTTGTACCTCGGTGGCGCTTATGAAGAAAGACAGCGTCATTCTTGGGGTTGTATATGATCCGAATACCCGGGAAACCTTCTGGGCCGTCAACGGAAAAGGCTCTTACCTTAACGGAAAAAAATTGAAGGTAAGCAGCACTTCGGAATTGAAAGAAGCTTCCATTCATACAGGTCTTCAGTATTCCTCAGACACCGCATATACCAGAGTTGTTGAAAGAATATCAAAAGCGGTAAAACACAGCAGAGCCCTGAGGATAACTGGCAGCGCCGCCCTGGATCTTTGCTACGTTGCAAGTGGCAGAGCAGATGTATTCTGGGAGGAAGCGTTAAACCCCTGGGATGTTGCCGCTGGTATACTGCTTGTAAAAGAAGCAGGCGGAGATATACAAAGTTGCACTGGAGAGACATTTGATATCTTCGCGCCAGACATTCTTGCTTATAACGGAAACAAAAAGCTAATCATGGAGTTTACGGACAAAATACTATAAAAATCTCAGAACAATATACCACCGAAGACAATCATTATCAGTGCGACTATAAGCAAGATATAGAACAACCAATCTCCGTGCCTGGTATAGAAACTCTGGCCTGCAAGAGGTAAATATTCAAAGGTGGATACCAGAAAATCCACATTCTTTTCTTTGGCAGTTGGCAAGCTTTTTATGATTCTCCCATAAGGATCTATTAAAGCCGTTATTCCTGTATTCGATACCTGAAGCACGAATCTTCTGTTTTCCACAGCTCGGATAACGCTTTTCGATAGATGATAATTCAGGCCAGAATCAAAGGAAAACCAGCCGTCGTTTGTAGAGGTAATCAGAATGAAACTCCCATTTTTGGTAAGACCACGTGAAATCGATGAGTAATATGAATCGAAACATATCTGTGTCCCTATACGCTGGTCATTCAGAGTGAAAACAGTGTATTCATTACCCGGGGTAAAGAAATCAAGAAAACGCAAAAAACCAAAAACGCCGAAAAGCCTTGGCCAGGGTAGAAACTCTGCAAATGGAGTCAATTTGATTTTTGCGTAAGATTCGGAAGAAAATCCATCACCCGAAACAACGCGTATCTGGTTGTGGGTGCCTTCATTAAAAGTCGGGAACCCTATGAAGAGTTCAATCTGCTTCCTTTCACATATATCTATTAATTCTTTGCCAACATAATTATGCCTGATATCATTCATAAACGTTGCCTCAGGTAGCACCACAATAGAACCATCGGGAACCTCTTCAAGAGCCTCTTCAACTACCTTGAGCGTTTCTTGAATAGAACCGTTGTATTTTATGGATTGAGGAAAATTCGTCTGGATAGCGACTATCTCCTTTGAATATTCGGGATCAAAATCTACCACAGGTATAAACCTTTCAACAGCTCCGTTGATAACAAAAATTGCGAGGAGCAATGTAACCACAAACATGGGCCTTCCCCTGCGTCGTTCGCCTACTCTGGCTGCTATCAATGCATTTACAAAAGCCACAATGAAAATAAGTAGAAGCGGTCCGCCAAGAGAAGAAAGCTGTAATAAGCCTTTTTGATCGACCAGGGCATCCGAGAGTCTCCCACCTGTGAAACCGAGAGGTCCAAGTCCTCTCAAGTACTCGAAGATCGTGTAGAGTGTTGCCACAAAAACTGATTTCAGCAAAAGCGAATCCTGAAACTTTTTACTGTACAATGAGTAAATAAATCCAAAGCCAAGAAAGGAAACCGCCATTATCAATCCCATAAGAAAGAAGGTCATACCGCCTACAAAAGGAGGAAAGCTATTCAGGACTTCGGGAACATTCACAGATAAAACCGGAAAAACCCAGTAATGAGCAAGAAGCAAATAGATATATCCAAAGAGAAAGGATTTCAAGGTTCCTGAAACAAGATTTGATCTATTGAGTTCTAAAAACAGAGGCACTAAAGCTATCCAGATCAAACCACCCCACAGCATTCCCGGCATAGATAGAGCAGTTAAAACTGCAGATAGTAGTACATTTATCACCTTATCTCCTCCCTTATTATCTTTCTAACAGCTTCCGCAACACCATGTTCATTGTTCGTTCTTGTGGTAACATATCTCGCAAAATCTTTGACCTCTTTCGGTGCATTAGCCATGGCAATGGGAAGACCCACTACCTTCATTATTTCAACATCGTTGTAGTTATCCCCGATATAGGCGATCTCATCCGGGGTCAATGCTAAATGATGCATCACATAATCTAAAGCCTGATTTTTCCCAACATTCGGGCCGAAGAACTCGTAGAAAGTGTGTTCATTAATCCTGTTATTTTTTACAATAGAAAGATCATTCATGGGTTGACCAAGCTCCTCAACCATAGAGAGGATACGATTTTCGGGACCTTCAACGGCCACCTCTGCGATTCCTTCATCACGGATGAAATCAGCGGGATCATTCACAATAGTGATTCTGTAAAGATTGGCGCGAAAGTATCCCTTAAAGGGAGAATTTTCAGGTATCCTTTCCATGAACATATCCGGCAGGTCGAAAAAATTCGTAAATACAATGTATGTCAACCCATATTTCTTAGCAGCTTCGACTATTTCCCGGGCACGTTTTGCGGAAAGTATGACCTTCCTTATCACGCCTTTGTTTCCATCATCTGAGTTTATTATCAAAGCACCGTTTTGATAGACCACCGGAACACGCAGACCAAGCTTTTTCGCATATTCGCTTCCCGAGATGTAGCTTCTTCCCGTAAAGATAGATACATGTAGTCCTTTCTCCATTGCTTCCGTTAGAGCAGCTGTATTCTCAAGGGAAATCTCTTTTTTGTTATTCAATAATGTCCCGTCGAGGTCAATAGCTATTAGCTTTATCAAATCTAGTGCACCTCCGTCTCTTCAAAACCGACAACCTGGAATGTTGCCAGCCTTCTGTTCTTAGATTTAATCCATTTAATTTCTATTTTTTCAGCTATTTCCGGCTGTAACCTACCTTCTAAGATCCACCTTCGAGAGTTTTCTGCCCCAAATATTCCGGGATTGGCAGTCACTATAAGTGTTATTGGTCTCTGTACCCAATGAACCTCATCTATTGCATTTACAGATGTCAACCTCTCTGTGATCCTTTGAATGACATTTTCAGGTGGCAAAGGCCTAACATTCACCAGCGCAATATTTTTTGAAAGAGGCCCGATTATCTTCACATTAGCGAGTTCATGTTTTCTACCACCTAAATTATCGAGCAGTATCTCATTCGCCACTGCAACCGCGTAGCCGTGGTATCCCGGATTGGTCATCATCTTCAGCAGATGCTTGAGCTTACAGCCTTCGCGAACGGGGGCCTCACCTATCCTTGGAACCTCTACACCGAAAAAATTGAGAGCTTTTTTTATCTCTTCCTTTGTCCAGTCTCTTATCGGTGAATAAAGCCCTTTGCTCAAAGCGATACCAGTCTGTCCCCACGTGTCAGATTGATTAGCACCGGTGGCAATCAACGCTGTCGTTGCCTTCCGTACGGAATTGAATTTTGCGAAACGCGTACAACGATTACATGAAGGCCCATGCCTCCATATCTTTTCCTGTTCCTCGTATCCAGGAGTAAACTCAAGTCTGAGACCCAGCTTAGCTGCTAACGATGCAACGATTTCAAGTCCGGCGCTGTAACTGTACGGCCCGAAACAAACGTTGATCAGTTTCACGTTGTCTTTTCCAAGAGCCTCACGTGCCAGAAGAGCTACAAGCGTACTATCCTCGCCACCAGAAAAAGCAACAACAAGTTTGTTCGCAAAAGTCCTTATTTCAGCTATAGATTTATCAATCAGTTCCCCTGGATTGCGCATTATAATCTCCCATCCACCGTGCGAGCAGCCCTGAAGGCAAGCTCTTTACAGGGTTATTTTTTCCGCATATATAGTATAGCATAGCTGTATTTACGCTAAATCTTCATTTTGTCTTCCTTTTGAAACGAAGTAGATTTATCCGGTTATTTCAAGCAAGTCAAATCTGTTGTATCATTAATTAAATACACGCAGAAAGAGGTGAGATATATATATGTTAATAGACCTGCATGTACATAGCACAGCGTCAGACGGAACATGTACCCCGGAAGAATTATTGGAAGAAGCGGCCGATAAGGGGATTGAAGTTCTTGCCATTACAGATCACGATACAATAAATGGGGTTAAAGAGCTTCCGAATGTTTTCAAAGATGTCATTGTGATAAAAGGTGTTGAGATAAGTGCCGAATTTAACGGAGTACTCCACATACTCGGTTATGGTGTGGACCCAAACAACGAAAGGATAGATCAGACATTAACCGAGCTTCAGGATTACAGGCTTAAAAGAAACCTTATAATGATAGAAAAAATGAAATCCCACGGCTTCGATATAACCCTTGAAGAACTAAAAGAAGTCGGGAATGATGATTTAATCGGCCGTCCTCACTTCGCTTCCCTTATGATCAAGAAAGGCTATGTTGATTCCTACGACGAAGCTTTCGAAAAATATCTCAAAAAGGGTGCTCTTTTTTACGTGGACAAAAAGCGGCTTTCTCCAAAAGAATCTATAGAAATGATTCTTGAAGCTGATGGGATCCCCGTGATAGCTCATCCGTATCAAACAGGGTTACCGGACGAAGAGTTTGAGGGGCTAATCAAAGAACTGAAAGGACATGGCCTTGCTGGTATCGAGGTTTTTTATCCTTATCACACCGATGAAAAGATCGAGTTTTATTTGAACATCGCGAAAAAATATGAACTTGTTGTCACTGCCGGAAGCGATTATCATGGGTATAACGAGCTCAAACTCAATGGAGAAACGGACGTTCCGTTTGAATTGGGAATGTACGTACCATATAGATTTGTCTCAGATTTCCTTTGCAGGGTACTTTAAAATACAATAAGTGTCTCTGCTTGGCTTTCTTCAGAATAATAGAGTGGTGTAAGATTGTAATGTAGCTCGAAAAAATGGTCTGATGTAATAGCAGACCGTTTATTAAGGAGGGTAAAAAAATGAAGATTGGTGAATTTGTGAAGACAGCCGATTGGAAGAATGAAAAACATGCACCACTCATTGAGGCACCGGAACAGGTTGAAACTGCAAAAGCTTTTACCGTTGAACTCTCTGTGGGAAAGGAAATTCCTCACCCTAACACAGTTGAACACCATATTAAATGGATGGACCTTTATGTTAAGTACGATGACAGCCAATTCCTTGTACACCTTGGCCACATTGAACTAACTCCCGTGCTTTCCGAACCAAAAGCTACGCTTACAATCAAACTGGAGAAATCCGGCACGCTGATAGCAACTAGTTATTGTAATCTTCATGGTTTATGGGAAAGTTCTAAAAAAATTGAGGTTAAGTGAAAGGAGAGAGCATCGTGAAGAAGTACAGATGTCTCATATGCGGGTATATTTACGATCCTGAAACCGGTGATCCCGACAACGGAGTTGAACCCGGAACTCCTTTTGAAGAAATTCCCGAGGATTGGGTGTGTCCACTTTGTGGCGCAGGTAAAGATGATTTTGAACCAGTCGATTGAATTTAAAAAAGGCGGGGATTGTTCCCCGCCTTTTTTGTTGGTTATTTGGAGGTGAACCCTCATGAAAGAGCTTGTGATAGCCATTTCTGGCGAAGCGGGACAAGGTATTCAAACCGCGGGCAACTTAGCTGCTAAAGCTCTTTTTAGAGCCGGATATAATGTATTTACAGATAAAAGTTACCATTCAAGAATACGTGGTGGTGAATACATTTACAGAATCCGTGTTTCAGAATACCCTGTTTATGCTATGCGTGAGGAAGTTGATCTTGTTGCTTCATTAAGTTCAGTCACTACAAACACCTTAGAGCGTTACATCCATTCGAACACAGTCGTTGTGGCTGATAAAGAGGATGTTGGGCACAAGTTCGAACCTATTCGGATAAAATTCAAAGAGAGAGCGAAGGGAGCGGGAAATCCAAGAACTTTGAATACTGTGATAGTTGGGGCAATCCTTAAAGCTTTGGACGTTCCGGTTGAAATCCCCATTCAACTTATAACGGATTATTTCACCAGCAGCGAACAGCTTTTGGAATCAAACATCAAAGCTCTTAAAAATGGCTACGAGATATCACTCGATCTATCTTTTAAAAAAATTCCAAAGAATCGAGAAAATGAAAGGCTGTTGCTCAACGGGACGGAAGGAACCGGTCTGGGAGCCATTGCTGCCGGTTGTAGATTCATCTCGGCTTACCCAATGACACCCGGAACAGGTGTCATGCTCTTTCTTGCAAAACGTGCGGAAAAATATTCTATCGTAGTGGAACAAGCCGAAGATGAGATAGCAGCAATAAACATGGCTATAGGTGCTTCATTTGCGGGTGTACGTTCCATGGTAACCACTTCCGGTGGTGGGTTTGCTCTGATGCAGGAGGGAGTAAGCCTCGCTGGAATGACAGAAACACCGGTGGTAATTGTTGATGCTCAACGACCGGCACCTGCTACCGGCTTGCCGACAAGAACGGCTCAGGAAGACCTGTATTTTGTGCTTAAATCTGGTCACGGTGAGTTTCCAAGATATATTTGCGCTCCTCGAACTTCCAAAGAAGCCTTTGAATTAACTGAAAAAGCTTTCTACCTTGCTGATAAATATCAAATACCTGCCTTTGTGCTTCTCTCCCAGCAGCTGGTCGATTCTCAGGCTACCATCGAACCTCCTGTCCACAGGTCTGAGTATTCAAAGAGATTTCTCATTAAAAGTGATGAGGGTCTTGAATACAAGCGCTATCAACTAACAAAAAATGGGGTTTCTCCCAGAGCTATTCCGGGTGGTGACGCCATAGTTAGAGCTGACAGCGATGAGCACGATGAATACGGATTCATCACAGAAGACCTGGAGATACGCGCCGGAATGGTAGAGAAAAGAAATAAAAAACTTGAAAGTCTGCAAAAGGAAATCGCTTCACCCCTTACGTATAACCTGGAGGCGGATACGATTCTTGTAGGATGGGGAGACTCCTGGGGAGCCATCGATGAATTCGCAAGGAAACGCAATCTGGGTTATGTCCATTACAATGAACTTTACCCGTTGAATTTAAATATTTTTGACCAGCTCAAAAACAAGCGTCTTATAACCGTTGAAGGAAATTATACCGGCCAATTCGCTGAATTGCTCGCCTCAAAGCTCTACCGTAAAGTGGAACACATTGGTCGCTACGATGGCAGACCAATTACCGCAAACTGGCTTGACAAAAAACTCGAGGAGGTGGGCAAAATATGAAATTCCTGAAAGACAGCTCTCCAGCCTGGTGCCCGGGATGTGGTAATTTTCCGATAAGGCAATTCCTTGCTGAAACCTTTGAGGATATGGGGCTCGAACCAGATCAGGTTCTTATGGTAACGGGAATCGGCCAGGCTGCAAAGATGCCCCATTACCTGAACGTCAACTTCTTCAACGGTCTTCATGGAAGGAGTATTCCCGTTGCCTTCGCTGCAAAGGTTGCCAACCCGGATCTTGTGGTCATCGCTGAATCCGGTGACGGGTGCATGTATGGTGAGGGTGGAAATCATATGATTCATGGAATCAGGAGGAACGTGGATATAACGGTTATCGTTCACGACAATAGAATCTACGGTCTCACAAAGGGGCAGGGATCGCCCACCACCGAATTAAACCAGATCACCAGTGCTCAACCCTGGGGAGTAATAAACGAACCCTTAAATCCCATAGCTATGGGAATAGCCCTTAACGCCAGCTTTGTCGCACGAACATGGTCTGGTGATAAAGACCACTTCAAAAAGACCCTTTCCGCGGCTATTGAACATAAAGGATTCTCTATCGTGGACGTTATGCATCCCTGTGTTTCCTTCAATAAAGTGAATACCTTTGCGTGGTACAAATCAAGACTTTATGACGTCAACGAAAAAGACCCTTCATACGACCCGACCGATAGATTAAAAGCCTTTGAAAAGGCACTTGAATTTGGTGGTAAAATCCCCACGGGGATCATCTATCTCAACAAAAAGCTCACATTTCACGAATTACATCCGGTTTTGAGATCCGGAACGAAACTCATTGAGATCAGGGAAAGTGAAGAAGTGCTTGAAGAGCTTGAAAGCTTCAAATGAACAACTGTGTGAGATAAGTCAAAAGAGGGGATATGATCAGAGCCAGTAAGAAGTTTCCAACCTTGATTTCTTTTATCTCCAGCAATCGAATCCCCAGGCCAAGGAGCATGAGGCCGCCGACTCCGGAGAAATCCCCCATGTAAGCGGGTTGTTGCAAAAATTCGAGAAACCCTGCAAGGGAAACCAGGGTCCCCTGTACGACAAACACAGAAACCGCAGAGAGAAGAACTCCCGTACCGAAAGAGGCCGCTAGCATCACTGAAGATATACCGTCCATAAGGGATTTTATAAATATAATCTCATTGTTTCCCTGTACCCCCGCCTGTATCGAACCTATAACGGTCATAGGGCCCGCAAGAAAAAGCACCGTTGCGGTTATGAATCCTTTCACGTAAAGTTGGTTGTTTTTATTCCCTGTTAAACGCCCTATCTTTGTTTCTATATCAAACTTTTCACCAATCAAACCGCCGATAACCATGCTTCCAAGAACAACCATTGCATTATGGTAATCAAGGAACATCTTTACCCCCAGTCCAAGGGTAAGCAAACCTATAATCTTGAAAAGAACATCTTTGTATCTGTCGCTGAGATTTTTACCCGAGAAGATTCCGAGGATTGAACCAATTATGATAGCTGCGGTATTGACTAAAACAGAGATGTTGAACATGTATCACCTTTCCCCTCCATTGAATTTAGTCAACTCAGACCTTTTTTCAGGCAATCTTCCATGCTTTTCAAAAAAATGCTTCAATAACCCCAACTCGCCGTCGAGTGTTAATCCATATTCTAACAGTTTTTTCTCAGAATGCAAAAGAAATTCGCGCACGCCTCCGAAAAACACTTTCCTCCCCTCTTTCAAGACTAAAACATGGGAAGCCATATCAAGAAAATATTCAGGCCAATGTGTTGAAACAACCACCGTTCCGTTGTTTTCATGAATCTTAGAAAGGATTTTTCTAATTTGAATTATTCCCATATAATCCAGCGATGCGGTTGGCTCATCCAGAATCAGCAGTTCCGGTGAATATATCAACACGCTGGCAAAGGCAACTCTTCGCATCTCCCCACCGGAAAGTTTGAAAGGGGAAAGGTTGGCAATTTTTTCAGCAGGCAACCCAACCATTTGCATAACTTCATCGAAGCGTTTCTCTAGAGAAGGTATTTCAAAGTTCTTTCCCGCGTATTTAACTTCCTCTTCAACGGTTTCGGCAAAAAACTGGTTTTCAGGAAACTGAAACAGTATCCCTATCCTTTTCCTGAGATTCTTGCTTCCCCCATTCTCTAACTTTTCATTGAAAGCATAAATCTCCCCAAAAGTTGGCTTCATAAGTCCGGAAGCGAGCATGAGAAGGGTGGTCTTTCCGGATCCATTTCCCCCTAGAACCAGCAAAAAACCACCTTTGGGTATTTCAAAAGATAAAACCTCGAGAGCTTTTCGTTCGTAAGGGCTTCCAAAATTGTATATGTGCGTTACCACTTCAAATCTCAACATAACTAACACACCAGTGGAATGTAGATTCCAGTTCTTTCAAGAAGTTCTGTTTTTTTCCTGAGCTCTTCAGGAGGGCCAAGAAAAACCAAACGGCCTGATTCCAAAAGCGCAACACGATGACAATTACAGAGTTCCTCCAGCCTGGTCGAAGCCATAACAATCGCAGTTCCCTTATTTATCAGACCTTCAACAACTGGCTTAACCTTTCTCCGCTCTCCCCTGCCGAGCATACTGTAAGGTTCATCCATCAGGATAACTTCAGGTCGCATAGCGACGATGGAAGCGATGCACAATAGCTGTTTTTGTCCTCCTGAAAGACTGATGGTATCAACATCTCTTAAATCTTCCAATCCCATAGTTTTGAGTGTCTCATCTACACGGGTTTTAATCTCTTCAACAGTAAGCCCGAGATTCTCAAGTCCAAAGATTATGTCTTCCTCGACACTGGATCCAACAATTTGATTATCAGGATTCTGAAAGATGTAACCGATAATATCAACTGTATTAGCTTTTCGAACTTCACCTTTTGTAGATTTTATAAGGTCGAGAACAACCCTGAGCAAAGTCGTCTTGCCCGAACCGTTTGATCCCAAAATCCCAAAGAACTCCCCTTTAAAAATTCTCAAATCTATTCCATTGAGTACCTTTTTTCCATTTATTTCATAAGAAATATCTTCCAGTTCTAGCAAAATCTCAGAGCTTGATGGACACATAAACCCTTATTCCTCCTGATTTCACCGTTTCCCTCACATTACCAAAGACGGACTTCATGATTTTTTTGAGCCTTTCTCCGCCTTTGTTATGATAAGCTACCAACTGGAGTTTTCCCTTTGCTGAAAGATGATCCGGTGCTTCAACTATAATCTTTTCCCAGACCTTCTTTCCCGCAGCGATAGGGGGATTACAGACAATGTTGTCAAAAATCTCGTCTTTCCACGGTTCATAGAGATTTCCAAGCCTTATATCCGCAACGATATTGTTATTCTTAGCGTTGATCTTTGCGAACTCCAAAGCCCTTTCATTTACATCGCTCATGCAAAGGGAGATATCAGGATTTTCTTTTTTCAGGGTGATCCCAATAACACCGTAACCACAGCCGAGATCAAGGAGCCTGTCAGTCTCACCAATAATGGCATGTTCAATAAGCAGCTTGCTCGCCTTGTCAATCTGCCCAAAAGAAAAAACTCCCGATGGTGTCTTGAATTTATACATTCTCCCGTTTTTCAAAGAAAGAACAACCTTCTTCACCTTAAAAGGTGAAGTCGGTTTCGATGTATAATAATGCTCAAAATCCTTATCCAAACTCATCTATTCACCCTATCTTTCCGAGTTTTCTTCCACCAATTATATGAAAATGGAGGTGCTTAACCTCCTGGCCGGAATCAGGCCCGGTATTCACGAGAGTGCGGAACCCGGATTCCGCTATACCTTCCTTTTCGGCTATATCCTGGAAGAGTTTGAAAAGTTCCTTGAGAATATCCCCGTCTAGGAGAGCCAATTCACCAGGTTTTTCCATGTGTTTCTTTGGAACAACCAGAATGTGTGCAGGAGCAACGGGATTGATGTCTCTGAAAGCAAGGAAGTTTTCCGTTTCCGCAACTTTGCCAGCTGGTATCTCGCCAGCGATTATCTTACAGAAAATACAATTCATCTTATCCCTCCCTGCGAAATCGAAAATTCATTTAATTTCGAGAACGTGGGTCCTCAGCAATTCAGCAAGAATCTTCGCCGGTTTCTGCCCGTATCTTTCGAAATTGATACCGAAGTCATTCTCACTGTTCTCATCGCACTTGTCCAGAATAACCTTTATAACCAGAAAGGGTACTCTGTTCATTTTGGCAACACGCGCGAGAGCCGCTGAATCCATATCGAGGCAACATGCGTGATACTGTTTGAACAACTCATCGCGCTTTTTAGTATCCGCCAGAATTTGATCCCCCGTGATGATCCTTCCATAGGTTGCATCGGGCATCAACTGTTTTATATGATCCAGGGCAACCGAAGCAGTTGTGGGAACGCTTATATGTCCGGAACGCAGTGGCAAATAAAGGTCATACTCAAGAAATTCACTCCCTATTACAACCGTTCCCGGTTCGATGGAACTGTCTATCGCGCCCGCACCGGATGTCATCACGATCAACCTTGGTGAAAATTCATCGATGAACTTCTGCGCCAGAGCTGCGGTTTCCACTTTTCCTACGAACCCGCTCGCCACAACTACCTCATTTTTTCCGATGAGACCTCTGGTGTAAGACCTTCCAAGGAGCTCACCTTCTTCGATTTTCAACATTACCTCAAGCAGTGGTTTGACCTCAGGATTAAAAACGCTCATCACTAAAATCATAATAACACCCCTATTAAATTATACAACGCCACAAAAAAGAGGGAGCTACGCTCCCTCAATTATCTTTTTTTGAAATTTAGTTCTCTTCTTCTTCTTCTTCTTCGAAGCTAGCTTCCCAGGCTTTTTGGAATGACTCGAATTCCTCATCTTCCAGGGAGTTCAGGTAAAGATTCCCATCGTCGTCCTGTTCGGCTTTGAATACCACAAAGGATTCTTCGTCGAATCTTATCTTGTCATCATCCTCAAAGAAAGCTTCCTGACATACCCAATACAGGCCGCCATTGTGCTCAAACTGTTCGATAAGGGCAAAATTGTGCTCCTGACCAGCCTCATCCGTTATAGCGAACATCTCAAGATGCTCGTGACCATTAGAATCGTGTCCCGCAACAAAATCCTGAAAATCATTTGTTCCATCAACCATGTTAAATACCTCCGTAAATCAAAAAATACCGACCAAGAGATACTAACACGATGTTCAATTATTGACTATTAAGAATGTGTTACAGAAAGAACCGCTGCACGGTTGACGCTCACAAGGTTGAGGCTTGCAACGCTGTCAATTGATGGAGCGACGCTTGCAAAGGCTGATACGTCATCCTGAACTTGACTCAGGATCTACAGTACTTAACTTCTCGAATCTCGACTTTTATCAGCGTCCGCAAGCCTCAACCTCGTGAGCGTCAACGTCGTGAGCCTCCTGAGCGCAGCTCAGCACTTCCGCTTCGAAGCAGTTTTCTCCAATCTCCAACATCCAATCTCGCTTTCTTCTTCTAGATTGAATGTTCCGCGGTGTACATAGGCTTTGGTTGTGATGAGCATAGTTTGTATAATGGAAGTAGTTATAATTCTGGCTAAAAAAGGGGGATTTTATGATAGGTATTACAGAACTACTGGAGATTGCAATTGAAATTGAAGAGAAAGGTTATTCCTACTATTCTAAGCTAGCGGATAGGTCACCTGGTTACAATAAAGTCTTATTTGAAAGTCTTGCCAGGCAGGAAAAGGAGCATGTGGAATGGTTCCGAGATTTGATGAAGGAATACAAAGATGAACAAACGGACGCTGTGCCTTATGAGATTGAAAATGCTGATTTTTTAAAAAGTCTCGCAGAGATTTCCATTTTCTCTTTTGAAGACGCTGAAAAGGTTATAGATGATCTGGAAAAAGCGGTGAAAGCTGCCGTGCAAATTGAAAAAGACACTATCGAATTTTACAAGAGATTGGTAGAATACATTCCAAAAAAGAGACTCTTGGAAAGGATAATCAGAGAGGAAGAAAGGCATCTGGAAGAACTTTCGAAAGCATTCCGTAATTATGTGTAAGGTTTTGCTCTTCATCTATAACATCAGTATGATGTTGTTATGATGTTGTTGGAATAGCAGATTTTGCTGTGAAGACCGGGCTGGACAGAACATATTATTTTGCTATAACGCTCATGCAAAGATACAGAACGTAGATAGCGAGCAATATTACTCCCGAGAATCTTCCCAGAGTCCTCTTTTTTCCTGCAAGAAATGGAAGGATCGTAACCGTTGCGATGGTGAAAATTATGTCCTGTGTTACGGGTCTGTCCGCTTTTATTGGAGATACGAGCGAGGATATGCCCAGTACCACAAGAAGGTTGAAAATATTTGAACCAACGATGTTTCCAACGGCTAAATCTGCCTGTTTTTTGATACCGGCAACAATCGAGGTAACGAGTTCGGGCAAAGAGGTCCCCACGGCAACAACGGTAACGCCAATCAAAGTTTCGCTGACACCAAAAGTTTTCGCGAGTACAATTCCTGACTTGACCACCATCTCACCACCGAAAACAACACCTGCCATCCCACCAAGAGTAGCGAGCCACGCAAGCGCGATGTTTTTCTCCAGGATATTTTCGACTTTCGATTCAACGACGGTTTCTTTGTTGAAGATGTCTTTTTTTGCCATACCGTATACATAATCAATAAAGATGATGAAGAAACACAGTAAAACGATACCTTCATACCTGCTGATCACGAATCCGTCGTTCAACAGCAGCACACCCGTGGCCAGAGATATGAGGATGACAAAGGGAATCTCAGAGCGCATGGTGGATTTCGAGACTTTTATGTTCCGGATCAGGGCGCTGGCTCCAAGAACCAGAGCGACATTTGCTATATTAGAGCCAAGAACATTTCCAATGGCTATTCCTGACCCTTTAACGGCTGCCTGTATGCTAACGGCCAGCTCTGGTGCGCTCGTTCCAAAAGCTACTATTGTAAGACCTATAAACAGTTCTGAGACGCCAAGCCTTTTAGCCAGGGCAATCGAACCATCTATGAGGTAATTTGCTCCTTTTAATAGAAGAAAAATACCAATCGCGAGTAACAAGAGGTTTAGCAATACGCTCGCCTCCATAAAAAGCGATGGTGGAAATCCCACCATCGCCATGGTATCGACTGGTAATTATTATATCACACCAAGTTCTTTACCGACTTTTTTGAATTTTCCAAGGGCAAAATCGAGATCTTCTTTCGTGTGGACGGCACTTATCATAACTCTTATTCTTGCCTTACCCTTTGGAACGGTTGGATAACCGATAGATTGGGCGAATATTCCTTCTTCAAATAGTTTTTTACTGAACTGAGATGACAATTTGGCGTCGTAAAGCATGACAGGAGTTATTGGGGTTTCACTGTGACCTGTATCGAATCCCAGTTTCTGCATTTCCGTTTTGAAATAACTGGCATTATCCCAGAGCTTTTTAACCAGTTCATCGGAAGCTTTGAGCATTCTCACGGCAGCAAGAGCGGCACCAGTTTCTGCTGGTGATAGCGAACTACTGAACAGGAAAGGACGTGCTTTTTGTTTTAGATAATCTATGAGATCTTTTTTACCGGCAACAAATCCGCCAACTACTCCGAAGGCTTTGGAAAGGGTTCCAACTTCAATATCGACTCTTCCATGAAGATCAAAATGATCGACGATTCCACGACCATGACTTCCGAGTACCCCTTCTCCGTGAGCGTCATCTACCATGAGCAGAGCATCATATTTTTCACATTTTTCGACGATCTCGGGAAGCGGGGCGAGGTCTCCATCCATTGAGAAGACTCCATCAGTGATTACCAATAGTCTTCTTGAACCTTCAGCTTTGGCTTGCTTCAGTTTCTCTTCAAGGTCTTCAGCGTCTCTGTGTTTCCAGACGTAGCGTTTCGCTTTGGAAAGCCTGACTCCGTCGATTATACTCGCATGGTTCAGTTCATCTGAGAGAATAGCATCTTCAGCTGTGGTTATTGCCGGAATAACTGCTTGATTCGCGTTGAAACCTGACTGAAGTACAAGGGTTGCTTCTACTTTCTTGAATTCAGCAAGTTCCTTTTCAAGAAGCTCGTGAATTTCGAGTGTTCCAGCTATCGTTCTAACTGCTCCAGGACCGACACCCCATTTTTCTATTGCTTCAATGGCAGCCTTTTTAAGCTCTTCATTGAACGCTAAACCCAGATAGTTGTTGGAACAAAGATTCAAAACCTTTTTCCCGTCGATCGTTAACCAGGCTCCCTGAGGACTTTGTAATGTTCTAATTCTAACGAGAAGACCTTTTTCTTCGAGCTCTTTTAGCTCTTTTGAGAATTCGTTATAATCGAACATCCTTACACCCCCTCGGAAATATCTATTATTACCTTACCAGAACTACCACTCATCATAGCTTCAAAGCCTTTTTCCCAGTCTTCCATCTTTACAATGTGAGTGACAATAGGAGATAGATCCACAACGTTGTTTTTTAATAATTGGGTTGCTATTTGCCAGGTTTCAAACATCTTACGACCAGTGATTCCAAAAACTGTGAGGCCTTTGAAGATAATCAGGGAATTGATATCGAAGCTGATACTGCCAGGGAACACTCCAAGGAGCGAAACTACTCCACCGTTGGTTATGCTTTGAAGCCCCTGAACAAGAGCGTTGACATTTCCGGACATTTCGAGAAGTACATCCACACCGTTACCTTCAGTTAGTTCTTTTACTTTTGAAGGAACATCTATTTCCCTGGGATCGAGCACGACATCTGCTCCCATTTTTTTCGCAAGTGATTTGCGGAAGTCTTTTAGTTCGGTAACTATGACCCGGGCTGCTCCTGAGGCTTTCGCAACGGCGGCAGCCATTACGCCGATTGGCCCGGCACCCGTAATTAAAACGTTTTTACCGGTCAGATCTGTTACAAGAGCTGTGTGTACAGCATTTCCAAAGGGTTCCATTATCGAAGCGTACTCTGCGGGAATCCCTTTATCCACTTTCCAGAGAACAATTTCAGGTACCTTTACGTATTTGGCAAAGACACCATCCCTGTCAACTCCGAGAATTTCCATGTCTCTGCAGATGTGCATTTTCCCGGTTTTGCACTGTAAGCATTTCATACAAGGGATGTGCGTTTCGGAAACAACTCTGTCTCCAACAGATACCATGGAAACATTTTCGCCAACCTCTATAACCTCTCCTGTGAATTCATGCCCTGCTATTTGCGGCGGTTTTATTCTTTGCTGAGACCACTCGTTCCATTCATAGATGTGAACATCCGTTCCGCAGATCGATGCTTTATCCACTTTTACAAGAACCTCATTTGGCCCTAGTTCCTCTGGAACAGGAACCTCTTTCAATGAAAAACCGGGACCACATGTTTCTTTGACAATAGCTTTCATTGTTTTTTTCAAGCCCCCAGCCTCCTTATTCATAATCTCTCATTTTTAGTTTATCTTATGAAATATTCTTTTCAAAAAACAAATAGAGCACCCTAATTGCTTATTTGAGCGATTCATAGTTTTAAGCTCTTTATATCTAATCCATACTGCATAAGAAAATTCTCGACATCCGTTTTGTTTTTCAATTTCATGTATTCTCTTCGCATCTTTGTTGCATTTAGTAATCCCTTGCAATAACCCACAAAGTGTTTTCTCGACTCGATTATCGCTCTTTCTTCTCCCTTTAATTCGATCAGCTTCTTGAGATGTTTTGCAAAGACCTTCAAGCGTTCATGAGGATCCGGGACTGTGTAACTTCCCTTTTGCTTCAGTTCTTTGTATTGGCTGAAGATCCACGGGTTTCCAATTGCCCCGCGTGCCACTAAAACTCCATCGACTCCGTACTTTTCGAAAGCTTCTACAATTTTTTCTGGAGAAAAGACATCACCCGAACCATAAACTTTTATTCCATGAGGTTTGCAGATTTTTACCACTTTACCGATTGATTCCCAATCTGCAACACCAGAATATCCTTGAACGACGGTACGGCCGTGAACCATTATCGCGAAAGGTCTGGATTCAACAAGTCTTTCGACGATCTTTACCACCTCGTTTTTATCCCACCCAAGCCTGATCTTCACAGATACTGGCAAATCTGAAATGCCTTTCAATGTCTGAATCATGGCGTTTAATTTTTCTGGTTCTCTTAAAAGCGCAGCTCCCGCTCCCCGTTTTACAACTTTCTTCACTGGACAACCGGCGTTAATGTCAAACCATGTGGCTTTATCAAGAACGGCTTTTGCAGCCATGGCAAGACGCGCGATGTCATTTCCGAACAGCTGGATCCTGCACGGGGTTTCCGGAATGATTTTTTGTGTGGTTCGATCATTTCTCAAAACTCCTTCAACGCTCAACATTTCACTGAAAACAAAATCTGCTCCCCATTCGAGAGAGATGGCCCTCATTGCTTCATCCGTATAGCCCGCCATGGGTGCAAGACCGACTTCATTTTCTGGCATAAAATGCTCTTACCTCCTCAGATATAGAACACGGAACCATTCCCAGAATGCTTTTGCCTTCTTTGATCCTTTCTCTTATTTCAGTTGAAGAAATCTCGATGAGAGGTGCTTTGAGAAAATGCACATTTCTTTCTGAAGGAGATATTGGAGGTTTCCCTTCAGGGACGTTTTTCCTTACCCGAGGATAAACCACGAGAATGGCTTCTTCCAGGATAGCCTGATAGCTGTACCATTCATCTAGCTCATAAAAACTATCTTCACCGATGAGAAAGAAAGGTTTATCGCCATAAAGAGCTGCAAAATGCCTTATGGTGAAGATGGAATAGGAGGTATCGCCCCGTCTGGCTTCAAAATCCGATACGAAGATTTTATTCTCACCTTTAAAAACGCGTTTTATCCAATTAAAACGCGTCTGGAAATCTGCATTACATGAAGTTTTATGTGGTGGAATATACGCGGGAACGATGTATAATCTATCAAGCGAGAGGGCTTCAATGGCCCTCGTCGCAATAATGACGTGTCCAACGTGTATCGGATCGAATGATCCCCCAAAGATGCCGTATCTTTTATTCCATGTATTCATATTCACGCCCTCTGATCACAACGATATCACCTTCCTGAGCTCCCATCTTTCTCAGTCTCTCCGAAAGACCTCCGGCTTCGAGCTTATCCAGTAAGAATTTATCTTGATTTTCCACCTTGAATTTTTCTGCGTAGTAATCAACCGCAGGTCCTTCGACAACATACCTTCCTTTTGAATCTTTGTGTATGAAGAATTCGGAAGGATCCGGAGCTTCACGCGATACCGGTTTTACTTTTGGCGTTTTTTTCTGTGAAGCGACACCCGTTTTTTTAAGAAATGTTTTTTGTGTTTTTATCTTTTCCCACATCTCCCATTTTAGTTTGTCTATATTTCTGCCCTGAATAGCCGATATAGGTAGAATTTTTTTCCCGGTTTGATCATAAAACCGCTTTACGCGTTTTTCAATCTCTTCATCGCTGAGGACATCGATTTTGTTTCCGACAACAATTTCCGGTTTTTTGGCCAGCTCCTCATTGTGAAGTTCCAGTTCCTTGCGGATATCATAATAATCCTGAATGAAGTCTCTATCTTCAGTTTCTGCTATATCCAGCACATGGACGAGAAGGTAGCAACGCTCCACATGTTTCAAAAAATTGTGCCCGAGGCCAGCTCCTTTGTGGGCACCTTTCACGAGTCCAGGAACATCAGCGACTATGAACCCGTGTTCTGGAGACAGTTTCACAACCCCGAGGTTTGGCACAAGGGTCGTGAAATGGTAGTTAGCAATCTTTGGCTTCGAATTGGAGATCTTTGAAATGATCGTGGATTTTCCCGTATTTGGAAAACCTATCAAGCCAACGTCTGCCAGAAGTTTTAACTCTAGATATATTTTGCGTTCTTCGCCCGGTTCTCCTGCTTCTGCTACTCTTGGTGCTTGATTAACTGAGGTTGCGAAGTGAACATTTCCACGTCCACCTTTGCCGCCTCTTGCAACACAAACAATGTCTCCCGGTGAAGATAGATCGGCGAGTAATTCTCCGGTTTCCGCGTCGTAAACAAGTGTTCCTACGGGAACTTCGATTATGACATCTTTTCCCTTTTTCCCGTATTTTTTTCCTCCTGACCCGTTTTCACCGTCTTCTGCCTCGAACTTCTTTTTGCTCTGGAATTCAAGCAATGTATTCTTGCTTGTGGTCGCTCGAATGAAAACATTACCACCGTTGCCACCATCGCCACCATCTGGGCCGCCGAAAGGTATGTACTTCTCACGTCGGAAAGAAACAGCACCATCGCCGCCTTTTCCGGCTTTTACAAATATTTTTCCCGTGTCTACTAAACTCTCGCCTGTGGGTATCATGGTACACCTCCGCATTCTTCTCATATGTTATAATAACACTGTTAAGCAAAAGGAGGAAGTGATGATGGAAAGAATAGTGAACATAGGGTTTGACTCCTTTGTGGTAACCGATAGGATTATGGCTGTTTTGCCGGCGCAAAATTCAGTAGTTAAAAGGCTAAAGCAGATGAGTGTTGAAATCGGAAGGACGATAAATCTGACTTTTGGAAAGTGTACCAGGTCCGTGATTATAACGGACAGTGGCCATTTGATATTCTCATTTGTTCCGGTTGAGAAACTTATCGAAAAACTTTTTGATGGCGAAGAAAGATAAGACAGGAGGGCAAATAACCGTGGACTTTAAAATGATGCCTGTTGTACCTTATGTTGTTGAAAACAAAGGCAGAGGTGAAAGGATATACGACATATTCACAAAGCTTTTGAGCGAAAGGATAATATTTCTTGGCTGGCCACTTGACGATGAAATATCAAATATCGTTGTGGCCCAATTGTTGTTCTTAGAATCTCAAGACCCGGATAAGGATATAAGTATCTATATCAATAGCCCGGGTGGTTCTGTAACTTCAGGACTGGCGATCTATGACACAATGCAGTATATAAAACCAGATGTCAGCACGATATGTATTGGTATGGCTGCTTCAATGGCTGCGGTGATACTCGCTGGCGGAAGCAAAGGAAAGCGATTTGCGTTACCACATTCCAGAATAATGATTCATCAGCCATGGGGCGGAGCCGAAGGAACAGCAAAAGATATTGAGATAAGAACTCGTGAACTGCTCTTTATAAGGGATCAGATAAACGAGATTCTCAGTCATCACACCAATCAACCGAAGGAAAAGATAGAAGAGGACACAGATAGAGATTTCTATATGAGCCCCGCAGAGGCCGTGAAATATGGACTGGTAGATAAGGTTATAGAGCCGAGAAAATTGAAGGTTGCTAAGAAGGCTTGACGATCCATTTTTTGAAAAATCGCCGGCGCTAAGCGCCGGTTTTTAGGCTTATATGGAGTGATAGCAATGAAGAACAAAAGTCTGACACCAATGATGAGACAGTATCTTGAAATAAAAGAGAAATATAAAGATTGTATCCTTCTTTTTAGGCTCGGAGATTTTTATGAAACATTTTTTGAAGATGCCAGGGTTATTTCAGAAGAGCTTCAACTTGTCCTGACTTCACGAAACGGCCATCCTATGGCCGGCGTCCCATATCATGCACTGGATCAGTACGTGAAAAAGCTAATTTCTGCAGGATATAAGGTTGCTATTTGTGACCAGGTGGAGGATCCTGCAACCGCTAAAGGACTCGTCAAAAGAGAAGTAACAAGAGTGATCACGCCTGGTACATTGATCGAAGATGATCTTTTATCGTCTGAAGAAAATAACTTCATAGCGGCAGTATCTGAAGAAAAGGGAGTTTTTCCCTTTGTGATTGCAGATATATCCACTGGTGATGTTGCGGTAACCAGTTGCGAAAGCCTTTCAGATCTTAAAGATGTTTTGTACAGAACGGCACCTTCTCAATTGATAATGAACGAGAAGTTAAAGCCGTTGAAGAAGGAAATAACGGGGGAACTTTCCAATGTTTTCTTGGAATTTCTTGAGGAGTGGCATTTTGCGTATTCTTCCAGTGTCGAATATGTAAAACGTTTTTACGAACTTGCCTCTATCGATGCGCTTGAAATCTCTTCCGCTGAGATCATTGTGCTTGGTGCGCTTTTCAAATATATAGAGATGACCCAATTCAAACCCATGAAGCATCTTTCTCTTCCCCGAGTACTGAGAAGATCCGGGTACATGTATCTTGATGCTTCAACAATAGAGAATCTCTCTATTTTGCCTTCAGAAAGAAGAGGATCCCTCTATCAAACCTTAAAAGCTACTGTAACTTCTATGGGTGGAAGGAAGCTGAAGGAATGGCTTCTTAATCCCTTGAAGGATTTGGGGAAAATTGAGAGAAGGCTTGATATCGTTGAGGCTTTCTATTCTGATCCGTTGCTGCTCGAAGAGCTCCGGGAGTATCTCCGTCAAGCATTCGATATTGAGAGAATATCATCGAGACTGGCTACCGGTCGAGCGATTCCACGTGATCTTCAAGCTTTGAGAACTACCTTGCAGGTTTTACCCCTGATAAAAGAACTCTTGTATTCCAATGACGTTCTTTCTGTAATCGCTGAAGATATAGAATTGTTTGAAGAGGAAAGAAAACTTTTAGAAGCTTCAATAAGTGATGAACCTGCTGCTGCACCCGGTGAGGGAAAGGTAATACGCAGGGGTTATAGTGAAGAGCTCGACGAACTGATGGATCTTCTTGAGCATTCACAGGACAAAATGAAAGAGTTTGAACTCAGAGAACGTCAAAAGACGGGAATAAACAATCTAAAGGTCAAATATAACAAGGTCTTTGGTTACTTCATCGAAGTATCGAAAGGCCAGGTCTCACGGGTACCTGACGATTACATAAGAAAACAAACGCTGGTTAACTCGGAAAGATATATTACGCCCGAACTAAAAGAGTTTGAAGATAAGGTTTTGAGTGCCAGTGAACGTGTCGCCGTTCTCGAAAGAGCGTTGTACGAAGATATCTGTCAAAAACTCTCTAATTCCGTGCAGAGATTCAGAAAAGCCGGTGGGCTTCTTGCTGAGTTGGACGTACTTCAGTCCTTTGCAACCGTGGCAAAAAAATGTGGTTACACCCGACCGGTTTTTTCAAGCAATCACACCTCGTATGTGGAAGCCGCGAGGCATCCTGTTGTGGAGCATTATGTGAAAGATTTTGTTCCTAACGATATTCAATTCGATGAAAAACACTCTTTCTATATATTGACCGGACCTAACATGAGCGGAAAATCCACCTACATAAGGCAGGTCGCCTTAATTTCTTTGATGGCACAGGTTGGGTCGTTTGTACCTGCAAAACGTGCGATTCTCCCCGTTTATGACAGAATATTTACCCGTATAGGTGCCCGGGATGATGTGGCTGGTGGAAAATCTACTTTTCTTGTGGAGATGATGGAAACGGCGACTATCTTATCTCAGGCTACAGAGGATAGTTTGGTGGTTTTAGATGAAGTTGGGCGAGGGACGAGCACTTTTGACGGTATCAGTATAGCGTGGGCTGTTTCTGAATATATTTACGAAGCTATAGGCTGTCATACGATTTTTGCAACACATTTTACTGAATTGACGGAGTTATCGCAGATGTACGAAGGGATAAATAATAAGACTATCGAGGTTCGTGAGATCGAGGATGGCGTTATCTTTCTACATAAGGTTGTCGATGGAGTTGCCAGCCAATCGCATGGAATCGATGTAGCTAAATTGGCAGGATTGCCTGACATAGTTTTGCAAAGGGCACGGGAGATTTTGAAGATTATAGTTAAAACCAGTGCGTTGGATAAGACGGTGAAAGTTCTCTCCTCTGATGAAATTAAAGAAATACGAAAGAAAAAGAAAGGAAAAATGCATAAGAATCAGATGTCCCTATTCTAATATCAGTTATAATATTTTGAAATGCTATAATTTTCTTTATGGAGGTTCATTTATGATGGCGGGAGCAAACAATCTGGCAAAGTTGAGAGAAAAAATGGTAAAAGATGATGTAGATGGAGTTATACTTCTTAACTTTGAAGATAGAAATCGTGCCACAACGTGGTACGTTTCAGGTTTTTCGGGTTCTTTTGCTGTACTTCTTATAAGTCAAAAGAAAGAGTATATTCTAACCGATTCACGTTATTACACACAGGCTGCTATGCAAACATCTTTTGAGCTTATTCCGTTGAAAAACGGCATGGAGACAGTGGAAGAAACTATAATCAAATTTGTGGAAGAGGAAAACATCAAGCGACTCGGTATCGAAGAGGAGAGAATAACTCTTGCACATTATAAGGATCTTTTTTCCAGGCTTGAAAATGTGGAGATCCTTTCGATAGACGAAACTATTAAGGGACTTCGTTCGGTAAAATCCCCTGAAGAAATTGAAAAAATAAAAGTAGCCATAGACGTAGCTGAGAAAGCCCTTCTGGAAACTCTCAATATTATAAAACCAGGAATAACTGAACAGAAAATCGCGGCCGTTCTTGAATATGAGATGAGAAAGCGCGGCGGTATCCCGGCATTCGAAACTATAGTAGCTTCAGGTTATCGTAGTGCGATAGTTCACGGTAGATCCTCAGAAAAAAAAGTCAAAGAAGGAGAGTTTATTCTTATCGATTATGGAGCCATGGTGAATGGTTATTGTTCCGATATCACGAGGACTTTCTGTCTTGGAACGCCTTCAGATGAGATGGTAAAGGTGTATGAAATTGTTTATAATACACAAAAAACCTGCCGTGAAGCCGCAAAAGCAGGAATGGTTGGAAAAGAACTTCATCTGATGGCGGTTGATATGATTACCAATGCAGGTTACGGAGAATATTTTGGACATGGATTGGGGCATGGCCTGGGAATGGAGGTTCACGAAGCTCCAGCAGTGGGTCTTAAAAACGAGAATCCGTTGCCTTCAGGTGCTGTCGTTACTATAGAGCCTGGCATATATATTCCGGAGAAATTTGGTGTTCGCATAGAGGATGATGTTTTATTAACGGATAACGGAGCAGTAATTCTAACAACTCTAGATAGAAAATTGAAAACACTTTAATCTGGAGGTGTGGTTTGTGGTAGAGGTAGGAGATATAAGAAAGGGAATGGCGTTGATCATTGATAATGATATTTATATAGTGCTTGATGTAAACAAGCACTTTACCGCAAGAGGGAGCGGAATTATCAGAACAAAAATGAAGAATATAAGGACAGGTTATGTTAGAGAATTCAAGTTCAATAGTGGTGAAAAAGTGGAAGAGGCCAGCCTAAGCCTGAGACATGTTCAGTATCTATATCGTGACGGCGACCTTTTCTATTTTATGGATCTGGAAACTTACGAACAATATGCTTTAGATAAAGACATTATTGGTGAGGCTGTCTACTATTTGAAGGAGAACATGGAACTCGACCTTCAGTTCCATGATAGTACTCCAATTGGTGTAGTACTGCCAAATACT
Source organism: Kosmotoga olearia TBF 19.5.1 (assembly GCF_000023325.1). NCBI lineage: Bacteria > Thermotogati > Thermotogota > Thermotogae > Kosmotogales > Kosmotogaceae > Kosmotoga > Kosmotoga olearia. The sequence continues at coordinate 2,249,621 of NC_012785.1, read as the reverse complement.
GTGATCCTTGAGGTTGTTGAAACGGCCCCCAGTTACAAAGGCGATACGGTATCCGGCGGTGGAAAACCAGCCGTCTGTGAAACCGGCCTGAAAGTTATCGTACCATTCTTTGTTGAAACCGGTCAGAAAATCAAAGTGGACACACGAACAGGCGAATATATTGAAAGGGCCTAAAAAATTGTTTTTCCTTGGAAGGAGGGAGCGTAATGAATTACGGTGAATCTGATCTCGGCAAAATAGAAATATCTGATATTGTCATCAGGGATATAGCTATACATTCACTAATTGAATTCTTGAACATGTCTCCAAAGGATCCGAAAGCAAAAAAAGAAGCAAAATCTATGGTGAACATCCAGGTTGAAGAGGAAGGCGACGAAAAGCTGGTGAGAATATTTGCGAGAATCAAGGTTAAATACGGCGAACCAATTCCTACTTACGCAAGGAAGCTTCAGGAGAAGCTCAAAAATGATGTTGAAAATCTCAGCGGTTTGAAGGTCGAAGAAGTATCGATCACGATAGAAGACGTTGTAGAAGTTGTCGAAGAAGAGCCAGTTCCTGAGGTAAAAGAAGAACATCTAGAAGAACTGGAAAAACCGGAAGAAGAGAACGATACTTGATGCGAGGGATTGATTGAAAAAATGCCTAATCCCGGAACCGGTCAGAGAAGGAAAATAAGAGAAATTGTTTTCAGGTCGATTTTCCAGTACGATTTTCATAAGGATTTTCCTGCTGCTATGGAGTATCTTGAGCGGGAAACAGCCTTTTATTCCCTGGACAAAGAAAGCAAAAACAGAGCTAAAGGTTATCTTATGGGAATAATCGAGCACCTCGATGAAATTGACAGTATAATAACCGCATATCTGAAGAATTGGACCTTTGATCGACTTGCTTCCATAGATAGGAGTGTTCTCAGGCTTGCAACTTATGAGCTTCTTTATGTAGATGACGTTCCTATCGAGGTGACACTGAACGAAGCTATAGAGATAACAAAAAAATACGGTTCACAAGAAGAGGGGAAGTTCGTCAACGGTGTCCTGGACAAGATAGCTAAAGAGAGGGTTTCAGAAGAAAAGAGAGCCCTTTAAGAGGTGGAAGGTTATGAATGATGATCTAGCAATCGCTCAGGCCACAAAATTAAAGCCCATTGATGAAATAGCAGAATTTGCGGGCATTGAACGTAAATATTTGAAGCCTTATGGGAATTACATTGCAAAAGTATCCCACAGAATCTATGAAGAACTGGCCCAACGCGAAGATGGGAACCTTATTCTGGTTACCGCGATAACCCCAACAAGCGCTGGCGAGGGAAAGACGACCACTTCGATAGGGCTGTCGATGGCGTTAAACCGCCTGGGGAAAAAATCATTCGTCACCCTCAGGGAGCCTTCAATTGGCCCCGTTATGGGAATAAAAGGCGGGGCAGCTGGTGGGGGTTATTCGCAGGTTCTTCCAATGGAGGACATAAACCTTCATTTCACAGGGGATATTCATGCGGTGTCACTAGCACATAATTTGCTTTCTGCTGCAATAGATGCACATTTGAAGTTTGATAACGAACTAGAAATCGATTCTACCCAGATATACTGGCCAAGAGCCATGGATATGAACGATCGTGCTCTCAGAAAGATTGTTGTCGGCCTCGGTGGAAAAGCCAACGGCTATCCCCGTGAAGATAAATTTATAATAACCGCAGCGTCTGAAATAATGGCGATTCTTTGCCTGGCTAAAGATCTTGAAGATCTTAAAGAAAGGGTCGGAAACATCGTTATTGCGAAAAACAAAAAGAAAGAGTATGTTCTCGCAAAAGATCTCAAGGTTCATGGGGCTATAGCTGCTCTGTTAAAGGATGCCATTGATCCGAATCTTGTTCAAACAATAGAAGGTACCCCTGCATTCATTCACGGCGGACCTTTTGCAAATATTGCTCATGGTACGAATTCTATAATAGCTACAAAGATTGCCTTGAAACTATCTGATTATGTGGTTACCGAGGCTGGATTTGGGGCAGATCTTGGTGGAGAAAAGTTCCTGAATTTTGTCAGCCAGGTAGCTGGATTCAAACCGTCGGTGGTTGTGCTAGTTGCTTCGTTACGCGCGTTAAAGCTTCATGGTGGAGCAAAGAAAGACAGTATAACCGAGGAGAACCTGGAAGCTCTTGAGAAAGGCTTCGTGAATCTTCAGGTTCATTATGAAAACCTGAGAAAATTTGGGGTACCTGTATTAACAGCGTTAAACGTATTTCCAACTGACACAGATTCCGAGAAGAAGCTCTTTGAAAAACTTTGCGAAAAACACGGGATTCCCTTCGGAGAATCCAGAGTTTGGGCTAAAGGTGGAAAAGGCGGAGAAGCTCTTGCAAGAGAAGTCATAAAGCTGGCCGAAACCCACACTTCAGAGTATCACCCGTTGTATTTAATGGATACCCCGATAGAAGAGAAATTGGATATCTTGACGCGAGAAATCTATCGTGCAAAAGGTTATGAGCTTTCTCCCACAGCGAAAGCGAAGTTGCGAAGTTTTAAAAAGAATGGATTTGGGAATGCACCGGTTATTGTGGCGAAAACCCAGTACTCAATCTCGGACAATCCGAAACTTCTTGGGGCACCAAAAGATTATATTTTCAATATTCGAGACTTGAATTTATCCGCAGGTGCTGGTTTTGTTGTTGCGGTCTCGGGAGATATCATGCTGATGCCCGGCCTGGGAAAGGAATTTGGTGCTCAAAGGATCGACATTGACAAAAGCGGAAAGATTTCCGGACTATTCTGAGGGGTGTGAAATGGGTATACTTTTAGATGGTAAGCCAGTGGCAAAAATGATTTACGCGGAAATAAAAGAGTGGTTGGGTAATCTTCAGGAGAAACCACCGAAGTTGGTATTGTTTTGCAGTGAACCGGATGACTCGACCAAAACCTATATGAACTCGATAGTCAAGCGCGGTGGTAAACTGGGAATTTCGGTGGAGATTTGTCATGCAGGGGAAAATCCTGTTGAAGAGATCAAAAAGCTGAACGAATCCAGAGATGTTGCGGGCGTTATGATAATGCACCCGCTTAAGAACGTTGACGAGAAACTGGTTGTCTCAGCTCTTTCACTGGAAAAGGATGTAGAAGGAAGAACGCCGGGGAATCTAGGCGGTATCATGACCGGTGATGAGAGCTTTGCACCTCCCACTGCAGAAGCGGTTATGGAGATACTTAGGTTTTACGATGTAAGTTTGAGTGGAAAAGACGTTACCATCGTTGGCCGTTCAACTACTGTGGGAAAGCCGCTTTCGATGTTAATGCTCAAAAAAGGAATAGATGCCACCGTTACCATATGTCATTCGCGAACAAAAAACCTCGTGGAAAAGATAAAAAGAGCCAATGTGCTAGTTTCTGCAGTTGGACGCGCCGGATTCATAACGAAAGAAATGGTTGGTAAAGATTCTATTATTATTGATGTGGGAATCAACCTCTATGACGGAAAAATAGTTGGAGACGTTGATTTTGAACAGGTTGAACCTGAGGTAGCTGCAATAACTCCGGTTCCCGGAGGCGTAGGTATAGTAACTACGGCCATTCTTTTCAGACATTTCATGGTTTCTTCAAGGAGAATGGTCGGGAGGCGATGAGATGATTGAGTTTGATGAGGTTCCTCTTTACAAGAAAATAAAAGGGTATAGCTATCCTGAACTTGAGATACTGGCGGAAGAATTCAGGAACTACATCGCTAATGTTGTGTCGAAAAATACAGGGCACCTTGCCTCAAATCTTGGTACCATTGAGTTAACATTTGCCCTTTATCGTGTCTTCGATCCGGAAAAAGATATTATCATCTGGGACACAGGACATCAGGCCTATTCTCATAAACTCCTGACAGGGCGCTTTAAGGCTTTCAAAACCTTAAGGCAAAGGCATGGGATAAGCGGATTCACCAAACGGGACGAGAGTAAGTACGATGTATTTGGCGCTGGACATGTTGGAACTGCTATTCCAGCGGCTCTTGGAATTGAACAGGCTTTAAAGTTAAGAAACGAGAAGAGAAACATTGTTGTTGTCGTAGGAGATGGTGCGTTGACATCCGGGATAAGCCTGGAAGCCTTAAATCAGATACGGGAACTTTCATCGAAGATAAAGATAGTGGTAAATGACAATGGAATGAGTATCAGCAGAAACGTCGGATCTCTTTCAACAAAACTCAATGAATTTCGATTGAATCCTATTTACCGTGAATTAAAAGAGGACCTGAAAAGTGCACTTGAGACAATGAGGCTCAGTAAAATTGAGAATATACTTTCCAAACTCAAATCGGGGGTAAAGCATTCCCTTCTTGGCGGAAATATATTTGAAGATCTTGGGTTGAACTACATTGGCCCAATTAACGGCCACAATATCCGTGAAATGGAAGGCTTGTTCAAGATGGTTAAAAACTTTGATGAGCCATTCTTGATACATGTAGTGACCAAAAAGGGTGCAGGTCTTGACTACGCTGAGAAGGATCCAACGACATTTCACAGTGTTTCCAGGATCGATCCGGAAACAGGGCAGAAAATAACTCAAACGAATATGGTTTCTTACAGCAGGGTCTTTGGCTCGGTTCTAGCAAAGCTTGGTGAATTGGATCCAAGAATCGTCGCGGTCACCGCAGCGATGCCTGATGGAACAGGATTAGCAGAGTTTGCCAGAAAGTTCCCTGAAAGATTTTTTGATCTGGGGATTACCGAGCAACTCTGCACAACTTTCGCTGCCGGTATCGCCACCAAAAATTTGAAACCTGTTTTCGCTGTATATTCTACTTTCTTACAGCGTTCTTTTGATCAGTTGATTCACGATGTTGCTTTACAACGATTGCCGGTTGTTTTTGCTATAGATAGAGCAGGAATTGTGGGAAGGGATGGTCCTACACACAACGGAATATTTGATATCGCTTATCTCAGCATGATACCAAACATGAGGGTTTTAGCGCCATCGAATCTACAGGAACTGGCAAATATTGTGTGCACTATTCTGTCAGATGAAGAAATTTCGGGCCCCATTGCAATAAGATATCCGAGACAATCTGAGATAGCCAACCTTGAAGAGATTCTCAATTCTATGATGAAGATCAACGTGTGGAAATGGGAAAAACTTTTTGATGGCAAAGAAGTGGCAATACTCGCTGTTGGCAGTATGGTTTCACCAGCGAAACAGGTAGCTGAAAAACATGGTTATACACTATACAACTGTAGATCAGTAAAACCCTTAGATGAGGTGACTTTAGCCGAGGTGTTGAAGAAGCATGACCTTGTTGTTTGCATAGAGGAAGGAGTCAAAATAGGTGGTTTTGGTTCCAGCGTAATGCTTTATGCAAGCGATCACGGTTTTTCCACCAGAGTCGTAGCAATGGGTGTTGAAGATAGATTTTCGGAGCATGGATCGAGGGAGGAGATTCTTTCTGAACTTTTTCTGGACAGCAGGGGTATTGAAAAAAGAATATTTGAACTGAGAGGTGAAAGAAATGCTAATAACGACCGAGTACGGAAAGATTGAAATCACGCTGCAGGCGATCGGGTCAATTGTAAAGAAAGTCGTTTCTGAATCCTACGGGCCTGTTAATGTAGGTGCCCCACAGCAGGGGTTTCTGGCAAAACTGCTGGGTGGAGACGACAAGCAGGGTATAAAAGTAATCGAGGAGATCGATGGCTCGCTTGAAGTGAATATCGATTTGACCCTCGAGTACGGTATAAGAATACCCACAGTCGTCGAAAACATACAGGAAAACGTATTCCACAAACTAAAGACTTTGACAGAAGCCAATAATGTTAAAGTAAACGTTCATGTAGTTGGACTTGAAGACTAACAGGAGGCGTTGTAAATGAAAAGGCTCAACGGCAAGTTCTTCATTCTGGCTTTTCGAAAAGCCGCTGAGCGTTTGCTCGCAAATAAGGATGAGATAAACGCTCTTAACGTTTTCCCTGTTCCAGACGGAGATACAGGTTCAAACATGTCAGCGGCTGTTCTTGAAGCTCTTTCGTACCTTGATAAGCTTAAATCTGATGATCTGTCGGATGTATTGGAAGCAGTAAAAACCGGTATGTTGATGGGGGCCCGTGGTAATTCCGGGGTCATACTTTCGCAGATATTCCGGGGTTTCGCGGAAGGTACGAAAGAAAAGAAGTTGCTAACAACCAAAGCTTTTACAGAGGCTCTACAAAGTGCGAAAGAAGTGGCCTACAAATCGGTTATTAAACCCGTTGAGGGAACAATGCTGACCGTTATAAGGGTTGTCGCAGATAGAGCACGGGATGAGTTGGCTGATGTGGAAGAATTTGAGGAATACTTTAAGAGAATATCTGAAATTGCTTTTGAAACGGTGGACTTGACTCCAACCATGTTAGCTAAGCTTCGGGAAGCAGGCGTTGTTGATGCAGGGGCAAAAGGACTTGCTTACATTTTCGAAGGTTTCAACCTGGCTGCTCAAGGCGATACGGAAGCAGAACTTCTTGAGACCGGGCTGGCTGTTGCAGGCGGTTCCGCAGAAAAAATCGTCGAGGTTGTAAAAGAGGAACTTAAATACACCTACTGTACCGAGTTAATTATTGCTCTCGACGATCAAAATAATGAAGAACAACACGAAATATGTGACTCCCTGAAGAGTTACCTTGAAGAAATGGGAGATTCTATCGTTATAGTAAATCAGGATAATATTATAAAGATACATATACACACCGATCACCCAGGGGAAGTTATTGAAAAATTCATCAGCTATGGACAACTTCAAAAGGTAAAAATAGATAATATGAAGCTCCAGCACGAACACGTGATAGAGGTTCAGGAAGCTCAACAGAATTTCGGTGAAGGAAAGGTTCATGGGATAGTAGCCGTTTCTCCAGGTGAAGGGTTGTCAGAGATTATGAAGAGCTTAGGTGCAGATATTCTCGTTAAAGGCGGTCAAACGATGAATCCGAGTATGAAGGATATTTATGATTCTATCGAGCGTTTGGAACCCAATGTTGTCATATTGCTTCCAAACAATCCAAATATAATCCTCACAGCAAAAGAAGCAGCAAATGCGGTAATGGAAAAGAATCCCGCCAAGAAGGTTTACATTATTCCCACGAGAAGTGTACAGGAAGGCATAAGCGCCCTGGCCGTTTACGATGATTCCATGGATACCGATGAGCTGATAAAAGAGATGGAAGAAGCGGCCGAAAGAGTTGCCCCAATTTCTATAACCTATGCTATAAGAGATTCAAGCGTAAAGGGTAAAAAGGTAAGAAAAGGCGAATATATAGCTTTGGGGAAAGATAAATTATTTGCTACTGGAAGAAAGCTTGAAAAGGTTGCCTTTGAAAGCATTAAAAAAGTGCTCGATGAAAACGAAGACTACGAAATAGCAACGATATTCTATGGGAAAGACATCAAGGAAGAAGCTGCAAAGAAGCTCATGGACTATCTTTCCGATGAATTTGAAAATTTGGAATTTGAGCTTCATAATGGCGGGCAACCTTATTACTATTACCTGATAGCTATAGAATGAATGGAGGAATGGTATGTACCTGCAAGAGATAATAGCAAAACTTAATGACTATTGGAGTTCTCAAGGGTGTCTTATTGACCAGCCATACGATGTTGAAATGGGTGCTGGTACCTTTCATCCATCAACCTTTTTACGTTCTCTCGGTAAAAAGCCCTGGAGAGTAGCTTTTGTGCAACCAAGTCGGAGGCCCACTGATGGAAGATACGGAGAAAATCCAATGAGAACTCAACGATACTTCCAATATCAGGTAATTATCAAACCCAGCCCTGAAAACTCACAGGAGCTCTATATAGGTTCACTGGAAGCCCTTGGTATAGATCCCAAAGAGCATGATATTCGATTCGTTGAAGACAACTGGGAATCGCCGACTTTGGGTGCCTGGGGTGTTGGCTGGGAAGTATGGCTCGATGGTATGGAGGTTACTCAGTTCACATATTTTCAGCAGGTTGGCAGTATAGATGTCGACCTTATATCTCTGGAGATAACCTACGGTCTTGAGAGAATCGCCATGTATCTCCAGGGTAAGGATAATTTCTTTGATATAGACTGGAATGAACACTTCAAATACGGTGATGTGTTCCTTGAAAACGAACGGCAGTTTTCAGCGTATAATTTCGATGTTGCTGATACCGAAATGCTTTTTGAGCTTTATAGAATGTATACAAAGGAATTTGAAAGGTGCATGGAAGCCAATTTGATTCTTCCAGCCTATGACTACATGATTAAATGTTCTCACACCTTTAACCTTCTGGATGCCCGAAACGCGATCAGCGTTGCGCAAAGACAAAGTTACATCAAATCCATTCGTGATATGGCAAGAGCTGTTGCCAGAGCTTATATTCAGCAGGAGCGTGATAGCGAATGAGTTCACATAAGGCACTGCTTGAAATCGGGATAGAGGAAATACCTGCCAGTGAAGTGAAAAGTATCGTTTCTCAGATAAACGGACGTTTGCCTAATTTATTAGAACAACAACGTATTAACTATTCAAACATCAAGACTTTCATAGCAAGCAGACGCTTCGGCGTTTTGATCAAAGGATTGCCTGAGAAGCAGGAAGATTATTATCAGGAGAAACGCGGACCAGCTGAAAAGGTTGCTTTCAAAGATGGTAAGCCTACGAAAGCCCTTGAAGGTTTTTTGAGATCTAACAATGCTACTGTCGACGATGTCGAAGTAAGGGAATTCAAAGGCACATCCTACATTTTCTTGAAGAAAAAGGTTGAGGGTAAGAAAACCTCTCTGGTTCTTTCTGAGGTGTTTAAGGAACTTATCCATGGACTACAATTCAAAAAACCGATGAGATGGGGAAATGGCGAACATAAATTCGTGAGGCCTGTAAGATGGCTTGTAGCGTTGTTCGACGACGAGGTTCTGAACCTTGAGCTTTTCGATAAAAAAGCCTCAGACACGTCTTATGGGCACCGTTTCTTCTTTGACAAAATAAAGGTTACCTCTGAAAATTATTTTGAGACCCTCAAAGAAGCGTTGGTTATAGCGGATTTCGATGAAAGAGCACAAATGGTTATAAATGAGCTTGAGAGAATTGAGAAAGAGAAAAACGTCACAATTCCCAGGGACGCTGAACTAATAGATGAAGTTACCTGCATTACAGAATTACCTACAGCTGTTTTAGGAAAATTTTTGCCCAAATATCTGTATCTACCAGACGAGGTCATCATAGTTACCATAAGGCACCATCAAAGAACTTTTCCTGTTTATGAAGGAAATAAATTAACGAATAGTTTCGTTGCCTTCCAGGACGGTCCTGCTGATCCCAAAGGAAATGTGAGAAGAGGATACGAAGAGGTTATAAATGCCCGGCTAGAAGACGCGCATTTCTACTTTGAAAGAGATATTCAGAAACCATTGGAAGCATATGTTGAATACCTAAAAGGGATTCTGTTCCAGAGAGGTCTTGGAACTCTCTACGAAAAAACACAACGTGTTCGCTCGCTTTCGAAATATATCGCAAAGCAGTTGAATGCAAAACCGGTAGAAGAAGAGGCTATAGACAGAACAGCTTTACTGGCAAAAGCGGACCTAACAACAAGGGTTGTTCAGGAATTTCCGGAACTTCAGGGAATCATGGGGAGGATCTATGCCCTTGAATCCGGTGAGAGCAGCGAGGTTGCATGGGGCATTCAGGAACATTACGAACCTCTAAATGAAGTTCCTGAAACCCTTACAGGTGCCGTTGTTGGTGTAGCCGATAGAATAGATACGCTGGTTGGAAATTTCCTGCTAGGAAATATTCCATCCGGTTCTAAAGATCCTTATGGATTGAGACGGAAATTATCGCAAATCTTCGAGACGATGTACGCTTTTGGATGGAATATGAATCTTATCAAGCTCTTTGAGAAGGCAGCTGATAATCTGGGAGAAGGTTACGAGAAAATCTCCACAACTCTTGAACCTTTTATAAAGTCCCGTTATGAAGCCTTCTTACTCGAAAAAGGCTATTCGATAAACATAGCCCGTGCTGTTTCAATGTGGTGGAAGAACCCATATCTTGGTGAACTTGTAGCAAAAGCGATTTCTGAGATTATCGGACGTGATGATTTCGACAAATTGCTTGTAGCATACCAGAGAGTTCACAACATCAGCAAGAAGCATGATTCCAATAAGTTTGACGGATCACTTTTCCTGAAAGAAGCAGAAGTAAATCTTTTCAATGCTTATGTCGAGGCTCTGGACAAAATAAAGAAAGCACTGGAAAAACGCGATTTCTCGGTAGCATTGAAAACCCTTATTGCCTTGAAAGAACCCATAGACGAATATTTTGATGAAGTCTTCGTTATGGACAGCCAGGTGGATATACGTCTGAATCGTCTTGGATTCTTGAAAGCTCTTGATGAGCTTTTCTTTGAGATTGCTGACCTCTCATATCTGATAAATGAGGAACACAAATGAGCGAAAAAAGCGATTATAGATCAGGTATAGTTTCATTGGTTGGTAAGCCAAATGTGGGAAAATCCTCGCTGGTCAATCAACTGGTCGGCGAAAAGGTAGCTATTGTTTCAGATAAGGTTCAAACCACTCGCAACCGTATCGGTGGTATCGTAACCACCGAACGGGGACAGGTGATTTTTTATGATACCCCGGGGATCCACAAGCCGTTGCACAAGCTGGGAGGGTACCTTGTAAAGATCACGGTCAGTGCTCTCAACGGTTCTGATCTGATAGCGGCCATACTTGATATAAGTGACGGCATAAAAAAATCTGATTTTCTCGTAGCGAAACATGTGAACAGCTCCAATATTCCTGTGTTTTTAGTTATTAACAAGATTGATGTGGTGAAAACGAGAAAGAAAATAACGGAGTTCCTTGAAGAAGGAACCAAGCTTTTTAAAAATGTGGAGAAAACTTTCCCTGTCTCTGCAATTACCGGGGAAGGCATTAAAGAGTTTCTTGAAGCTGTCATAGAAAGAATGCCACCAGGTCCCCCTCTCTACCCTGAAGATGTTATAACAGACAGATCGGCACGTTTTATGGCTTCGGAGATTATCAGGGAGAAGATCCTCCTGCTTACAAAGGAAGAGGTGCCGCATTCTGTTGGTGTTTCTATCGAAGAATTTACTTACAGAGAAAACGGTACGTTGTATATCAGGGGAGAGATAGTTGTAGAGCGTCCTACCCAGAAAGCGATAATTATAGGTAAGGGTGGCACTATGATAAAGAAAATTGGCACTCTTGCAAGGCAGGATATGGAATATCTTTTCGATACGAAGGTGTTTCTCGACCTTTTCGTAAAAGTCAGGAGAAAATGGAGAGAAAAAGACAATTTCATCATGGATTTTACTAACTTAAATGAAGATCTGAACTAAGTTTCAGGCCTGTCAACCCACTAAATTTGAATCCTGGACAAGCTTAAAGGTATGCCCTGCGGTTGAAGTGATTATAATATTCTTGCTGAAGTAACCCTCAGACCGCTTCGCTGCCCTGAAAAGGGCAGCAATTTTTTTATTCATCAACCAGCATCATCCAGCTCATACTGCAGCCTGTAGAGATCTGCATAAATGCCACCAAGCTTTATGAGTTCGTCGTGACTCCCTACTTCAACCAGTTTTCCTTTATGAATTACGAGTATTCTATCGGAGTTCCTTATCGTGGATATTCTGTGAGCGATGGTAAGCACAGTTTTCTCATTGGAAATTTTTTCCATTGCCTGCTGGATAAGCATTTCAGTTTCAGCGTCGATGTTGGCCGTCGCTTCATCAAGTACGAGAATTTCAGCGTTATAGAGTACGGCCCTGGCTAGAGCAATCAATTGCCGTTCTCCCGCTGAGAGCGTTCCACCGCGTTCGAGAATCTCCGTATCGTATCCTTTTGACAGACGTTCTATAAAACGCTCTGCATAAACGTATTTTGCTGCTTCAATAACCTTCTGTCTGGGAATCTCTTCATTGAAAAGACGTATGTTATCGAGAATCGTTCCGGAAAACAGGAAGACATCCTGTAGAACGACACCAATTCGACGCCTCAGTGATTGAAGGTTTAGATCATAGATAGATGTACCATCTATTCTTATATCCCCGTTCTGGATACGGTATAAACCGTTCAGCAGGCTTATAATTGAGGTCTTACCTGCTCCGGTTTCTCCAACTATGGCTATCTTCTCCTTTGGAGAAACGCGGAAGGATATATTTTTAAGCACGTAATTTTCCCCATCATAAGCGAAAGAGACATTGTCAAATTCTATCTCGCCTGAGATCTTTCTTACAGGTTCTCGTTCGTCGTTGTACGTTTCTTCGGGAGTATCCATAAGCTTGAATATCTTTTCGGAAGATGCCAGCGCATTTTGAACTATATCGTATTTTTCAGCAATATCTTTTAGTGGTCTAAAGAACATGTCGATATAGCTTACGAAGGCGTACAGTACACCAAACTCAAGGGTGTGTTGTATGATCCCCTTAGCACCGAACCATATAAGAACTGTCAGTGCAAGATAATACACAACATCCATCAGCGGTCTGAATATCGAAAAAATAAGCAACTGTTCCCTGAGACTTTTGTAATGTTTTTTATTTACTTCATCAAATTCTTTTGCTTTTCTTTTCTCCTGATTGAAAAGCTGAATCACAGCCATCCCGGATATATGTTCTGCAAGAAAAGCGTTGATAGCAGCTAATCTTGTTCTGACTTTACGATATGCAATACGGTCGAAGTAACGGAAAATGAGTATGGCAAAAGCAATTAGTGGCAGAACGGCAAGAGAAATTAGCCCGAGGTATAGGGACAATTTCAGCATCACGATAATAATTCCAACAAGCAAAACAACATCTTTAATTATTGACGTGATAACACTACTGAAGAACTCAGCAATGTTTTTTGTGTCATTTGCTATACGAGTTGCAATCCTCCCGGAAGGATTGGTATCAAAAAACCTCATGGGCAGTCTCATCACGTGTCTGAACAATGCTTTCCTGATATCATGGGTAACTTTTTGTCCCATGTAGCTCGTAACATAGACTTGAAGATAACTCGTAAAAAACATTCCTAGCAGGATCAAAAGCATGTAAAGAGCTAATTTGGAGATACCTACAAGGTCTCTGGCGCGAAGTTCCCGCAATTCTTCAGAAGAAATGTGGTATTTTATCTCACCGTCTGTTATTATAACGGTTCCATCTTCGAGCTGTTTCAGAATAAATTTCCCATCTGGATCTTCAACGAATTTTGGTTGGCCGTTATTATATTCAACAATTTTATAATGGTGTTTAACATTCATGAAGTTATCTATAGCCACTTTCTGTAAATATGGTAGAACCAGGTCGAAGCCTGTGGAGATTATTATCATTACAACCCCTATCAAAAGGAGATACCAATAGGGTTTTGCGTATTTCCACAACCTCAGGATTACATGCCAGTCCCGGACTTTACTCCTTTCATCAACTTCTGTGTACATATCGCGAGCCATATATATTACTCCTCCTCCAATTTTTCTTCTAACAATTGCCGCTCGTACATTCTTCTATAAAGTTCGTTAGATTCGATTAATTCCTCATGTGTTCCATGACCAACGATTTTTCCGTCGTGTAGTACATAGATAACATTCGCGTCTCTAACGGCTTTCAATCGATGAGAAATGATAATAATAGTTTTCTTCTCTGTCGAATTCACGAGACTGGAAAGAATTCGAGCTTCCGTTTCCGTATCCACAGCCGACAAACAATCATCCAGTATAACTATGGGAGTTTCTTTTATCAAAGCTCGTGCTATTGCCACTCGTTGTTTCTGTCCTCCGGAAAGTGTTACTCCTCTCTCTCCAACCAATGTGTCGTATCCCTTCGGGAACTGAACGATATCCTCATGTATTGCTGCAACGCTTGCGTACTTTACAATCCTTTCTTCTTCATCATCTTCAATACCAAAGGCTATGTTTCCTTTGATCGTATCGGTAAAAAGGAATGTTTCCTGAGGAACGTACGAGATATTTTCCCTTACCGTTTCCGGTGGAAGTTTGTTAATGTCTATTCCGTCTATAAATATCTTTCCATCGGGAACCTGGTAAAGTCTGGCTATGAGTTTCGCTATGGTAGATTTTCCTGAACCTGTGGTTCCAACGATCGCCACTTTGGTGCCTGGTTTTATTTCCATTGAAATATTATCGAGCACCACCCGTTCTGATCCAGGATATCTATACGTCAAATCTCTTATAATCACATGGCCTTGCAGTTTTTTTGCAGCTACGGGGTCTTTAGAAATTACTTCCGATTCCCTGTTCAGGATATCAAGAAGCCGTTTGTAGGAAGCCCTTCCCCTTTGAATGAGGTTTATAACCCAACCAATCGCCATCATAGGCCATATAAGCATACCGAGATAAGCAGTAAATGTGATAAATTCTCCCAGCGTTATCTCACCGAGAATCACCTTTCTACCACCATAAAAGGTAGCTATTATATAGCCTATCGAAGCCAGTAGCTGTATTAATGGAAAAAACATTCCCCATACGCGCACAAGCCGCATATTTTTGTTGACATAATCCTGAGATTTTTTTTTGAGTGTTTCGTATCTCAAATCCTCGATACCATAGCTTTTGATGACACGAACGCCTGACACAGATTCTTCAACGGTGTCAGTAAGATCGGAGAAGGATTCTTGAACACTCTTGAAGCGGTTGTGTATCATTTTTCCAAAGAAGCTTGTAACCATTGCCAAAAAAGGTAAAGGGATGATTGCTATCCACGTTAAGCTCCAATCAACCATGGTTCCCATGGCGATAATTGTAACAGAAGTCAGGAAAATAGCATCTACGATCATAACGATGGCTGGCCCCATTGCCATTCTGACTGCTCTTACATCGTTGGTAAACCTTGCCATAAGATCTCCAACACGGGTTTTGTCGTAAAAACTCGGTGAAAGACTGAGGAGCTTTTCAAAGAGTATTTTCTTCGAATAATATTCGAATCTTCGTGCAGAACCCATTATCAGTATACGCCAGAAGAACCTGGCCATAAATACTCCCAGCGCTATCATAAAGATACTTATAATCGAGAGTTTTAAAGCCGATATGTCGTTCAATCCAACCTTGAGAGCATCGACTATATTACCGATAACCCGGGGTACAATAAGTTGTAGAAGATCGACGATGATTAGAAAGAAGCTACCCAGAAGGTAAGTCCACCAATAACGCTTGAAGAACTCTTTGAGCAAAGTTTTCCCCCCCGAAATTTTATTTTGTATCCTAAGCATTATTTATTTTATCATTAAAAAGCGTTTTCTAAAATTCCAGAATTCATCGGTAAGACGCAAAAACATAGTTTGTTGGGAATTTTTCTGTATAAAAGTTTTTAATTTTGAGAGTTTTATTCCGCGGAATTGACAGAACCACATTGTTTTCTGATTGTATGGTAGTATTTGTTATGGAGTGTCAAGCCAGCGAGAAAAGAGAATGGTGGTAAAATGATGAAATTAAAAATACTTATTATTTTTGGGGTGGGTATGATAATGTTTTCAACAGGCTTTTCTGAAAAAATTGCTCTTGTGTTTTCTGGTGGAGGCGGTAGAGGAGCCTATGAAGTAGGTGTCTGGAAAGCAGTGATGGATTTAGGAGAAGAGATAGGCGGCGTTTATGGTACCTCAGTTGGTGCGATTAACGGTGCCGGGGTTGCTATGGGCGAGTTTGAACTGGCTAGGAAGCTCTGGTTGACAGCAACTTATGAGGATATAATGAAAATTTCACCAAATATTAGACCGCTCTTTGAAGGCGATATCAAGAATCTCAAATTGAGCAGCATTGCCGAAGCTGTAAAAATGTTGTTTGAAGAGTCTGGTATAGATGTATCTCCATTGAGAAAAAAATTAAGTGAGATTATATCTGAAGAGGAGATACGTTCATCCCCGATCGATTATGGACTCGTTGCCTACTCGGTTTCTAGCTTGTCTCCTGTTATGCTCTACATAGACGATATACCGGAAGGAATGCTTATAGATTATATACTGGCAAGTGCCAATTTCCCGGTATTCAAACGGGAAAACATAGGTGGAGCAAAATTTATTGATGGAGGCGTTTATGCAAACATTCCGGTAGAAATGGCCATTAAAAAGGGTTTTAAAAAGATTGTAGTTGTCGATATAGGTACGTATGGGATTGTTGATATTTTAAATCTGATCAAAGGCTTCACAAAATCGGATGAAGAGATTATTTACATAAAGCCCCGGGAGTATTATGGTGGAATACTAACTTTCGATCCGGAAGTCTCAAAAAAATATATGGCAGAAGGTTATCTCGATACATTGAAAGCTTATGGGATTCTACACGGTAATGTTTACTACATTTACCCGGGTGAAGATCTTATAGGAAAGTTCTTTATGAGTCTCGACGATCAGCAACGCGCTCAGGCAATGGCCATCCTTGAAATCAAACCATTAGAAGATGCACCGGTTGCGTATCATTATTATCGACAGGTATTACCTTACCTGGAATCAGCTTTTAAAACTTTCAACGCGCCTCCTAGGAAAACGTGCGAAGCTGTTTTAGAAAATATTGCCTCTTACCTTGAGATTAACAAATTAAGGCCATATTCTATTGAAGAATTATTTAAAACGATTGTTAATAGTGACGAGCCTCAAACTACCCGTTCGACGCTTTTAAAATTAACCGTGGGCAAGAAGTACGATATGTTGATTGAATTTCTTAAATTTATCTGGAACAACAGCAAACATGACGTAGAAATTTCAGAAGATTATAAAAGGATACGCTCTTCTTTTGAATCATTAATAACAATTCCTTAATTTAAACCTCCTTGATTGGGCATTAATGATTCGAAAATCAAGCCCCTTTGAAAGTAATGTATAATGATTAGAGGTAGGGGAGGTGGAACGGATGTCCGCAGGTTACAGAAAAGCGATGCTGGAATCGGAGATTCAAAAGGTTCTAACTGAAGCGCTTCGGAATTTCAAAGGAGAAAGTGAAATAGATCCTACTTTGGTTTCTATCGTGAGAATCGAGCTTTCAAAAGACAAGCGTTACGCAAACATTTTTGTTAGCTACCTTGGGAATGATGAAGAAAAGAAAAAAGCGGTGGAATTTATGGAGGAAAACAAGGGATACTTCAGGACAGCCGTAGCGAAAAACATAAGGCTTTTTAAAGCTCCTGAGTTGAGATTTCATGAAGACATTGGCATAGAAGCGAGTTTACGAATATCAAAAATACTTGAAGAAATCAAAAAACAAGAACAGGAAAAGGAAGAGAATGAATGAATTTGAACGGATTTCTTTTCATCGATAAACCTTCCGGGATTACTTCGCATGATGTTGTCGATGAAATCCGCAAGAAGTTTGGAATAAAAAAGGTTGGGCATTCCGGGACCCTTGATCCCTTTGCCAGTGGTCTCCTCATTGTTGGTGTTGGCAAAGCTACCAGGCTTTTGGAATATATAAAAGGCATGGATAAGACATATGAGGTTGAAATGAAACTCGGTGTTATGACCGATACCTTTGATTTTACTGGTAATCTTGTCGAAGAAAGGGAAAGTTCCCATATCACCGAGGAAATGATCAGAGATGCTATTGAAAGCTTCACCGGGGAATACATGCAGGTGCCACCGGCATATTCAGCGAAAAAATATAAAGGTGAGCGACTTTACAGGCTCGCGAGAAAGGGGAAAATCATAAACTTACCACCAAAGAAGGTCACGATACACGACATCTATGTAAAATCCTTCGACCCCGTCGAAATGGCCGTATCATTCGTTGTAAAGGTCTCAGCTGGAACCTACGTTCGTTCCCTTGTTATGGACATAGGTTATAAGCTCGGATGTGGAGCAACAACGACCTTTTTGCGAAGGCTGGCTATAGGAAAGTTTTCAGTTTCCGATGCTGTTAAACTCGATGAGGTTGATATTAAAGACATAAAGCCTATGAACGAAATTGTCAGTTTTCTTCCAGCGATTGTCGTTTCAAGAGAACAGGCCGAGAAAGTGTTAAACGGTGGTCAGGTATATTCCAATGGAGTTGTTGAAATAAAAGGTGTATTTCCTAAAGAAGCCGTGATAAGGATTATAGATGAAGATCAGAATCTACTCGCTATCGCCAGATCCGAAAGGACAAGCAAATTCATTAAGACTCTCACAAAAAAAGTATCAAAAGAAAGAGTCGCAACATTGGAGAAGGTATTCCGTGGGTAAAAAATTCACTGTTTGCATAGGTAACTTTGATGGTGTTCATCTCGGACATAGAAAAATAATGTCGGAGACTCTTAAGCTTTCCAGAAAGCTTAATGTGTGCAGTACTGCTCTTTCCATAATGTATCCATGGGGATATTACTTCCCGAACTTTCCGGGTCTGATCTACACGATTGCAAAAAGGGTTGAACTGATCCTTTCCCTTGGTATAAAAAACGTGGTAACCGTAGATATTGAAGAGATCAAAGATATTGAACCTGAAGAATATATTCTGGCTCTTATAAACCAGGGAATGGTAGGCCTCGTTGTAGGAGAAGACTTCACCTTTGGAAAAGGTGCGCGCGGTAACACCGAACTATTGAGAGAACTGTCAAGGAAACTAAAATTCGAACTCGTTATCGTACCTCATTTGAAACGCGATGGAAGAAAGATAAGCAGCAGTTGGATACGAGAATTGTTAGCACAGGGAAAAATAGAGTTGGCCAATGAATTGTTAGGGTCCCCTTACACAATCTCAGGAAAGGTTTATCAAGATAATCGTCTTGGAACCAAGCTCGGTTTTCCTACTGCAAATATTTCACGAGGAATTGAGAAGGTTGTGACTCCACGCTCTGGAGTTTATATCGTTAAATCAATAATAGGAAGCAGGCTATATTACGGATTATTAAATATCGGGTTCAGGCCAACGGTTAACTTTTCTAAAGAAATAAAATACGAAGTGTATTTTCTGGATTTTTCAGGTGACCTTTACGGCAAGAGACTTGAGATAGAACTATTAAAGTTTTTGCGCCCCGAGCTCAAGTTTGCTTCCATCGATGAACTCGTACACGCAATACGGCGTGACGAAAGGATTGCAAGGAAATGGGTAAGCAAGCTTGATTCACAGGTTGTCTAAGAAATAGCTGGCTATTTCATTGAAAAATCTCTCTTTGCGTTCAAGATCTTCAAAGATTTCGTGTTTTCCTCCTTCAATTTCAACAATCCGCTTGTTTTTAGCAGAGACTTTTTCAAAGAATTCCTTTATGGCATCAACTGAAATCACGGTATCATCAGTGCCGTAAACGAACATAACCGAATCTGGCAGATTATCCGTTTTCTGCCATGCTATTGATATGTTCTTATCCATATTGTTGAAGAGCCTTGCAGATATTTTGTCGTGAACGAAAGGATCATTAATATATCTTTTAACCGCCTCAGGGTTTGTTGAGAGTTTGTTGGGATCGATTCTATTACTGAATCTTACAAACGGAGCAACCATATTAAGAACGATCAATAAAGGCACAAGCCCACCAGCCTGCTTTTTAAGAGAATGTAATGGAGGTGCGCTGAACACACAGGCCTTAAAATCTTCCGTTCTTTCCTGTGCAACTCTTATAGACACCAGAGCGCCCATGCTGTGTCCAAAAAGGTAAAGAGGTAAATCCGGAAATTCTATGTTAGCAATGTTCATAAGGGTTTCGACAGTCTCAAAGAATTCATTAAAAGAATCTATATGACCATAAGGTGAGGAACTTACTCCGTGGCCTGGAAGATCTGAAGAGTAAACAGTAAACCCTTTTGAAGTCAAGAACCGGGCAAAAGGATCATAACGCCCCGAATGTTCTTCTAATCCATGAACGATAATGATACTTCCCACGGGTTTATTATTTGTAGACCATTTTCTAATGAACATCGCTATCCCTCCCCGTTTTTAACAAAAATATTATACTCTCTATCGCTTAGAATCAAAAAACAGGTATTTACAAGCCCCGATTCTTATGATAATATTTTCAGTGCATGGCCCCATAGGATAACGGCTAGTCCATCGGATTCTCAGTCCGAAGGTCGGGGTTCGATTCCCCGTGGGGCTGCCAGAGAAGAGAAAAGAGAGGAAGTAGAAGACTTCCTCTCTTTTTTTGTAGGTAACCTGCACGGAGATTAAAATAGGTTAGGTCATTGGGAA
Organism: Kosmotoga olearia TBF 19.5.1; assembly: GCF_000023325.1. Classification (NCBI taxonomy): domain Bacteria; kingdom Thermotogati; phylum Thermotogota; class Thermotogae; order Kosmotogales; family Kosmotogaceae; genus Kosmotoga; species Kosmotoga olearia. Next base: position 2,229,553 of record NC_012785.1, on the reverse strand, counting down.
GAGGGGGTTGCAGGTATGATTGAAAGGGCGCTCCGGATCCTTGAAAAAAATAGGGTACAGAACCGCAGTATTATCAATTTCTGCAAAGACTACCCTATAGAATTAGTGGAGATCGTGGGCGAATCGGTCGCAATAAAAGGTAAAAGCGATAGAGACTGGGTATACATAAGCTCTGAAAACCTGGAAGAATTCAAAGAACTGCTCAAAAGAATTTCGGCAGAAACCTGCTATGCTGTTCTTGAGGACTGGATGCTTCCATATGTAATCGCCGATAGAGAGGTTGATTGGATACTTTCCTGCATAAGGCTCTACCTGCCAGATTATGTAACTTTACCCAAGACTACCATAGGCGTTAAACCTTTGAGACCAGAAATGGCCGATTACATCTTCGAAAACTACGAATACCGTGAATATACCGATTCCGATTACATAAGGGAACGAATAGAAAAAGCTGGAGGATTCGGAATTTACGATGGCGAAACTCTAGTGGGCTGGATAATGACTCAGGACGATGGCGCGATTGGTATTTTGAACGTGCTGCCTGCTTATAGAAGAAGGGGATATGCAAAGGCTCTCATGATCTCAATGATACAAAAAGTCAGGAAATCGGGCAACGTTCCCTTCGTACAGATAGAAGAGAGCAATATTCCTTCTATGAACCTGGCAAAGAGTCTCGGATTTATCGAAGACAAGAATGTTCATTGGGTTAAATTCAAATAGGTATTAAACTTTGCTTGCAGGAGCGAATAACTGTATCTCTGGCGTTATGCGAAGGAGAGTGAGATTATATGGAACATAAAATGAAGCTGCTTCCTGAACCTTTTGAGCTTATCAAAACGAGAAAGAAAGTTATAGAAGTCAGATTGAACGATGAGAAAAGGCAGAAAATAAAGATTGGTGACACTATTGTTTTCTCTAAATTGCCTGACCTCAACGAAAAGTTAAGGGTAAAGGTTGTGGGACTTTTACACTATGAAACGTTTGAACAGCTTTATCGGGATATTCCTTTCAAATATTTTGGAAGAGAAGGAAAAACACTTGAATGGATGCTTGAAAGTACTTATAAAATCTACACCAGAGAACAGGAAAGAAAGTACGGGGTTCTGGGAATAAGGATCGAACTGTTAGAATAATTCTTCTTAATCATTTTCCATAAATATACGGGTAAGTTCATGCCCGGCTTCTTCAAGATCTTTCCAGCGTTGCTGGAATTTCTTTCTCATTGGATTTATGCCACGATAAGTACGGGTACCTATGATTCTGCCACCAAATTTTCTAACGATTCTTCTGAATTTTTCTATCGCTCTTTTGTTGTTTGGCGCGGCTCCAACACCTACTAAAAAAATTTTTTTACCTCTCAAATCAGCTCTTCGTATAAAAGTATTCATAGCAGGAGTAGGACATCCAGCCCAGATAGGCGTAAGGAGTATAAGAGTATCGTATTTAGAAACATCGTAATTGGGATCTTTAAGTTTGGTAGAAATTCCAAAAAAAGCAGCAAATCCTGCGCCTAGCACATTGTCTCGTCTTTTGGTGTCTATAAGCTCCCTTGCAGGTAATCCAGAATTTTTTTGAACAGTTTTTACGATTTCTTTTACCGAACCGGTTAGGCTGTAATAAACTAGAAGTGCTTTCATTTCATCACCTCCCGACAAAAGCGTATACTATTATTCTATAGCATACGCCAGGCAATTCCTTCATAATTCCTAGCTGTTGATCGAAAACAGCTTGGCTCTGTACACAATAAAGGTTAGAATAGATTTAGTAAAAAGAAGGTGAAAATTGCGATGAGATTGAAATTTATACTGGTGGTAGTCTTGTTTATCTTTTCCAGTCTGTATGCGTTTAGAATAAGTATTGGAATAAACCTGCACGGACACACTGAACCTTTCCTTGCTGTAAGCATAGATGTTGGAGAATTTAGTGTTCAATTAAAGAATGGATTCATATTCGATGATTCCGGAATATCACTGTTTGTGCCCGGTGTTTTCATATCTAAGGATTTCGGATCCTTCCGGGTACATACAGGTTTTGAAGGATTTATTCAGCTTGAAGAGAAAAAATGCCTGCTTCTTGGAAGAATTGGTGCTAATCTTGGAATGAATCTGGGTGTTGGCTCTCTTTTTCTTGGTGGACAGGTCGGATTGCCAATTAACGTGCCTTTGGATTTTTTGGTCGAGACAGGATTAAAACCAATTCCTACGTTGACAGCGTATTTTGAGTTTTGAACCTATATGAGGTGATATGTGCCGATGAAAATAGTGATTTTTCAGGTTGATGCCTTTACGAGAAAAGCTTATTCCGGAAATCCAGCCGCCGTGTGTGTTTTGAAAAAACCTCTTTCTTCAAAAAATTATCTTGCTATAGCCAGAGAGATGAACTTTTCGGAAACAGCATTTGTGATTATGTCCAAAGAAGCGATGGATTCTGGTGTCTTTGAACTCAGATGGTTCACTCCACAGGTAGAAGTTCCTTTGTGCGGTCATGCTACCCTTGCTACGGCCTGGATACTGTTTTCTGAATACGGTTGTCGTGGAAAAATCCGTTTTAAAACACTCAGTGGTATCCATGAAGCAGAGCTTGTTTCTGATAGCGTAAGATTGAATTTCCCGCAGGATAAACCAATCCCGGTACCAATTCCTAAAGGATTGAAAGAGGTCCTTGGATACTCAGAAAATATGAAAACCTTTTATGGTCAAAAAACCGCAAAGCTCCTTGTTGAATTCGAACAAGCTTCTATTATCAGGGAATTAAAACCTGACTTTAAAAGGCTTCTCTCATTGAAAACTAATTACGAGATAAGAGGGCTTATAGCAACCGCCAGAGGTAATGATGGATACGATATCGTATCAAGATACTTTGCACCGTGGGTAGGGATTGATGAGGATCCTGTAACCGGTTCAGCACACACTGTCCTGGGTCCTTTCTGGATGGAACGACTCGGAAAGAAAAAAATGCAGGCCTATCAGGCTTCTGAACGTGGTGGAGAACTCCTTCTTGAAATTACTGGAGGTGACAGGGTTTACATCACCGGGAATGCAGTAACGATTTTGAAAGGTACTCTGCTGAACGATTTTGCTTGATACCGAGGTGCCAATGAACCCCTTTTAACCTGTTATATTGGATGTGAATACTCTAAAGATATAGATAGGAGCGAGTATGATCAAAAGCTCTGAAATCATAAATGCAGTTTCTAAGTCAATTATAGAGGCAAACACGATTGCTGATCCATATGTTGTCGAACAGGCTTCGCAGTATAGCGGCCCATTTTCTGAGATAATAAAAGAGAATTTCAAACTTGCTGCTGAAAAAGGGCTCCCTATCTGTCAGGACACGGGAATGCTTGAATTTTTTGTGTTTTTGGGACATGAAGTCTGCCTCGAGGAACCGATCTGTGCTTCCCTTGAACGAGCTGTAAGAGAAGTTTATACCACTCAGCCATACAGATATTCCATTGTATCCGATCCTCTTTATGAACGAAAGAACACTGGCGACAACACACCGGTTGTCTGCCATGTATTCCACACGAAAGGAAGACATATGGAAGTTAGGTTCCTCATTAAGGGCGGAGGAAGCGAAAATCTGAGCGCTTTGTTTATGTTAAAACCCTCCGCTGAACCAGAGGAAATTAAAAATGCTGTTGTAAATCATATAAAAGAACTGGGACCGAATGCCTGTCCACCCTTGAATATAGGTATAGGAATTGGAGGTACGGCTGATAAAGCTATGCTCCTTTCGAAACTCGCTCTAACCAACCCTTTCAACCGGAAAAATCCGAACGAAAAATATAACGAACTTGAAAATGAGATTCTGGAAGATGTAAATGCTTTAAAAATTGGTTACCAGGGATTGGGGAATGGTATCTCTGCCTATTCCGTGAGTATCGAGTACTATCCCACGCACATAGCGACGCTGCCTGTTGCGGTTTCTGTAGATTGCTTCATTTGCAGGAAAGGGAGGATTGTTTTTGAAGATAAAGGAACTTAAGGTTGGAAGTGAAATTGAGTACACCGGCGAACTCATTGTTATGCGCGATGCCGCACAAAAGAGAACAAAAACGATACTGGAAGGAAATCTTCCGCTTCCTTTTGATTTAGAAGGCAAGATCGTATTTTACGCCGGACCAGCCAAAGCTCCCGAAGGAAGAAATATAGGTTCAATAGGACCCACAACTTCTTCGAGAATGGATTCATACCTTGAAATGCTTCTGAATCTCGGGGTTATTGCAACCGTGGGAAAAGGTAGAAGAAATGATTTTGTGAGAGAACTGTGCAAAAAGTACTCAGCAGTTTACTTTATTGCTCCCAGTGGTGCTGCTGCGGCGCTTTCGCAAAGAATTATTTCTTCTAAGATAATAGCCTTTCACGACCTTGGACCTGAGGCGGTTTACAGATTGAAAGTCAAAAATTTTCCTCTCATCGTTGCTATTGACAGCGATGGGAATTGTTTATAACTCTTAGATTCAGTTTCCAAGAAATGATATAATTAAAATCTTTAATATCGTAACCCGTGAATGATATTTAAATCTAATTAACTAATTTAAAGGAGGAATAAAATGGCAAAAAAGAGATTTAATCGGTTGCTGATATTCGCTGTGATATCGTTGCTTTTCGCTCTCAGCTTGTCAGGTTGTTTTAAACCAAAATATGAAGTCGTAACTTCTATATCACCTTTGGACCTTGATGTTACCATAGAAGGTGCAGGTTTTTACAGCAAAGATACTATGGTAAGTTTTACTGCTCCAAATGTTGAAGGTTACAACTTCGACCATTGGGAAGTAAATGGGGTAAATGTTGGTAATGCTAACCCGCTCGTAATTATCATTGATTCCCCTAAAAATATTGTGGCAGTGTATAGACCGCTGTACACAATAGAAGCAGACAGCGAGACCCATTACACAGGAAAATGGTCGTATATAACAGTTACCGTAAAAGACTCTTATGGAAACCCTGTTGAGAATATTGCCGTATCTCTTAGCAGTGATTATTCTGGATCAATAGCGAGATTTTATTCAGTGAGCACAGAAAAGGTGAGTGTTGATCCGATAGTTTATACAGACCAATATGGGGTTGCAACCTTTGAGGGATATTTTGTAAGCTCTGGAGAATACTCTTGTACAGCGTATTTGTCAGATGCTCCAAAGATTGATAGAGTATTTCAGGTGACTGTAAATCCCATTGATTGGCTGTTTTTAGTATATATGGGAGCGGACAACAATCTGGAATCTGCAGCTTACGTGGATTTGGGGGAAATGGAAACACTGAACAATAATGTTGCCGTGGTAGGTATCTCTGATGTATCGGATTCTTTATACGAATACTTCACAGACGATTTTTATTTCTGGTTGGATGAAACAGGAGAAATGTATACTGAAGACATCGGTAGGGAAGTGGATTCAGGTTCTCCTGCAGAATTACAACAATTCTTAGAAGACTTCTATTCCATAGAGGCGAATCATAAGGCACTCATATTGTGGAATCATGGTGGAGCCTGGTTAGATGAAGACGCAACGCGTACCAGAGGCATAATTTACGATGATACTAGTGATACATTCCTTAAAATTAAGGAAGTTCAAGATGTTTTGGAGACGGTTCTTAATGGGGAAAAACTCGACATTCTAGGCATGGATGCCTGTTTGATGAGCACCGTAGAGGTAGCTTATCAATTAAGAAACACATCAGATTATTTTGTAGCTTCCGCCTTTTCTGAACCCGGAGACGGTTGGGATTATGATTTCTTAGATGATATCGGACCTTTGGATGATGCTTATGATGTGGCTAAAAATATAGTGGACAGGTACTTCGAATCACTTCCCTATACTGTGGAATTGAGCCTTTCAGTATGGAAAATGGGATGTATGGATGAGCTATATTCGGAAATTGATAATTTTGCGCGTGAACTGGATCAGGAATTAACTGCGGATTTAAAATCAAGGATATTGAATACATATTACCCGGCAATAACCCAGTATTATGTGGATTATTATCATGGTGCCGTGTTATGTGAAATTGGCGATTTTATTGGTTACATTTACAATGATGAAGGTGTATCTCAAGATGTTAAAGACAGTGCCTACTCCGCGTGGGTAGCCCTAGATGCTGCCGTCCCGTATTCGCTAATACGCGGTGGAGGTGCTAATTCAAAAGGCGTTAGCATTTTCCTTCCGGAAACTTACGATGCTTATAATGCTTATTATTCCGCTTTTAACTTACTCGATTTCTGGTGGAATTACTGGGAGATCCTTGCGAGTCATATACTAAACTAATTAACTACAATTCCACCGGTTACCGGCGGATTATTGAATATCTGAAATTAATCGTACCTTTGTAGGAAGCAAATGATAAATGATTATCGAGCAGGGGGGAACACAAATCACCTGCTCGATTTTTTCATGTACCGACAACAACGGGGTATCAGACATAATAACTTTATAGACAGGACTCATAGATTTGAGGGAATAGAACCAATGAAAAAGGGAAATTGTTTCCTTTAATGTTCGTTTAATTTTAGAAGCGTAAACTTTAAAACAGAAGAGAACAGAATAGAATTTAAAATCAATCGAATTTCCTGAATAAGAATTCGCACTTTAGGTAAAGGCTTAAGGTCGAACAAATATTCCTGCTACAAATTTAATCGCAGTGTTATTAGAAGGGTTAAAACAGCTTAGTGACAATAGTCTATTTTTAAGAAACTTTGATTCAATCGGTAAACATAATGAACAATTTTTCTACCATTGGATAACGCACTAAATGGTCAAGAGAGGATACAATGTTTTTGATTTTATCCATTGCAATGCTATAATTATTTTAAATCTGAACGGGAGGTGAAATAATGAAAAAGGGTATTCTCATTGGCGTTCTCCTTACGCTAGCTTCTGTATTCTTTGCGGGTAACCTTTATGTTGGTTTGGGTGCTGTTGTTGATGGGGATTTCAACGTTGAACCACCTGTAATCTACTCCACTAATATTTTTGGCCAGGTTGATTTTTCGATAATCACCGCTGAAGCATACCTCGGTTATGTTGATCCGGAAACTAAAGAATTTTATTCTTATGATACTCCGGACCTTTATGTTGGCCTAAATCTGAAGCCTACACTGGGAGTTTTCTTTGGCAGACTGCAGGTTACCGTTCCAGTGCATGAACTGGAGCTTCTTACCGACGATACCTATGCTGGTCCATTCTTTGTAAAAGCCAGATTGGGACTCGGCGTAAATTTGGCACTATTCTTTATTGAAACGGGTGTTGAAGCTTTTGTAGATATTTCTGCAGATTCAGGTTATGAACCCGTTCCCTTTTACTATGCTATGCTCGGTTTAAGTTTCTAAAGTTTATATAGAATAATCTTATTTTTAAAAGACGCCCGAAAGGGCGTCTTTTTTTATCCCTGGGAAAAATTGCAAGATTCAGGTCATACAAGGCGTGGCAATGTTTGTGCATTAGGTGATATAATTGAGCAAAATGGGAGGTGGTAGTGTGTTGAGGGTTGTAAAAACTGACAAAGCACCTGCGGCAATTGGGCCCTACTCTCAAGGAATCCTTAGCAACGGATTCCTTTTTGTGTCAGGTCAGTTGCCCCTCAACCCGATAACAGGTGAGCTGTTAGACGATTTTCAATCCGCTACCGAGCAAACAATTAAGAACGTAATTTCCGTTGTTGAAGCAGCCGGTGGAAAAATCGAGGACATAGTAAAGGTGACTGTTTATATCAGGGATATGCAAAAGTTCTCGATTTTCAACGAGGTTTACAGTAAATTCTTTTCTGAGCATAAACCTGCAAGGGCAGTGGTAGAAGTCTCAAATCTTCCCAAGAATGCAATATTGGAGATTGAAGCAATAGCTAGGATTAGTAATAGTTAATAGGAGGTAATAATATGGGTTGTAAGATAGAATTGCCAGATGGCTCAATTAAAGAATACGATCATCCAGTAACTGCAGCGGATGTTGCCGCTGACCTGTCGCCGGCGTTAGCAAAAAGAGCAATTGGTGTTGAAGTCAACGGCGAGCTGTGGGATCTGACGAGAGAACTTCCAGAGGAGTGTAAAATTAATCTGATACTCGAAAAGGACCCGAGAGCGCCTGAGTTTTTCCGCCATACCTTTTCACACATCCTGGCTCAGGCGGTCATGAGAATCTACGGATCTGATAAAGTAAAACTGGGAATCGGTCCGGTTATTGAGAATGGTTTTTACTACGACTTTGATCTTGGTGATATCAGGCTGACGGAAGAGGATCTGCCAAAGATTGAAGAAGAGATGGAAAAAATCATAAAGGAAGACTTAAAACTCGAGCGTTTTGAGCTTCCAAAAGAAGAAGCGATAAAGTTAATGAAAGATCAGAACCAGCCCTATAAAGTGGAGCTCATTGAGGATCTCGAATCGGACGTAGCCACCTTTTACAGACAGGGTGAATTTGTGGATCTGTGTCGCGGTCCGCATATGCCCTCTACTGGAAAAGTAAAGTACTTCAAGCTTCTGTCCGTTTCCGGAGCTTACTGGCGTGGAGATGAAAGAAATAAGATGCTCCAAAGGATTTACGGGACCGCCTTTGCCAAAAAATCCGAACTCGAAGCATACCTTAAGATGATGGAAGAAGCCAAAAAGAGGGATCATCGCAAAATTGGACCTCAGCTTGGCCTTTTTAGTTTTAGTTATGAATACGCTCCTGGAATGCCTATCTATCATCCTAAGGGAACCATCGTGCTAAACGAACTTATGAAATTCTCAAGGGAAGTGCATAGTAAGCATGGTTATCAGGAGGTTATGACTCCGCAGATTATGAACGATGTCCTGTGGCATAGATCGGGACACTGGGACCATTACCGCGATAACATGTATTTTACGGAGAAGGATGAGCAGCAATACGCTATTAAACCCATGAACTGTCCGGGACATATATTAATCTATAAATCCCGAGCCATGAGCTACAGGGATCTGCCGTTGAAACTCTTTGAGTTTGGTAAGGTTCACCGTTATGAGAGAAGCGGTGTTTTGCACGGTCTCCTTAGAGTAAGGGGATTTATCCAGGATGACGCACACATTTTCTGTACCAGAGAACAATTAAAGGAACAGTTGAAAGACGTCATTCGGTTTGTCGATATGATCTACACTCCTTTCGGGTTTGAATATAGAGCCGACTTATGTACCCGTCCAGAAGATTTTATGGGCGATGTTGAAATATGGGATCTGGCAACGGAAGCTTTGAAAGATGCCATCGAATCTATCGGGTTGGAATATAAAGTTAACGAAGGGGACGGAGCTTTTTACGGACCGAAGATCGATTTTCATGTCACGGATTCTATCGGGAGAGAGTGGCAGTGTGCCACGATTCAGCTAGATTTCATGATGCCCGAGCGCTTTGAACTCACTTACGTTGGGCCAGACAATAAAGAATACAGGCCTGTTATGATTCATCGCGCTATTTACGGCTCTCTGGATAGATTTTTCGGTATTCTCATAGAACATTATGCCGGGGCTTTTCCAACCTGGCTTGCTCCGGTACAAGTTGTCGCTATCCCAATTTCCGATAAACACGTTGACTACGCGAGAGAGGTAGCAGATGCCCTTGCCGCAGAAGGCGTACGTGTTGATGTCGATGAAAAACAAAAATCCACAAACTACAAAATTCGTGAAGCTCAATTAAATAAGATTCCTTACATGTTGATCCTTGGGGATAAAGAGAAGGAAAGCGAAACCATAACCGTGCGCTTGAGAACGGGTAAGAATATTTATGGGATGAAACTTGCGGAATTCAGTGCTAAGCTAAAAGAAGAAATATCGAACAGGATGAGTGAATCTATATTTAAATTTAAGGCAGACTGATTGGCCATGTCCCTGCGAGAGCAGGGACTTCTTTTAAAATACAGGCTATAAGCAGCTCATTTCGGGCGTTATTAACGTTCCTTGCTTTTGTCATCCTTTGGCTTCATGTTTATAATCGACAAAAAAGGAGGGGCTACTGTGAACATAATAGACATAATTCCTGTTGCACGTGGGAAACAACCCGCTGATTTGTTGTTAAAAAATGCGCGAATAGTCAATGTGTTTAGTGGAGAAATCGAAAGGGCAAACATTGCCATTTTTCGTAAAAGAATCGCGGGGATAGGTGATTACTCTGAAGGAAAACAGGTAATTGATTTGCACGGTGCATACGTTGTACCGGGATTAATAGACGCGCATCTTCACATTGAATCTTCCATGGTTTCACCGGTGGAGTTTGCAAAAACGGTATTGCCGCGCGGAACTACTACTGTTATCGCTGATCCCCATGAAATCGCTAACGTTCTTGGACTCGATGGTGTAGAATACCTGATAAAATCCACTGAAGGAGTACCTCTCAATCTCTACATCATGCTCCCATCATCTGTACCTGCAACAAATCTGGAAAACAACGGTGCGAGGATCTCCGTCATGGATATGATAGGGTTCGTGGAGAAACATCCCCGGGTATTGGGTCTTGGCGAAGTGATGAATTATCCCGATATAATAAATGGAGATCATGATTCCATCGCCAAGATCGAACTTCTTCGCCACAAATACAAAAAAATTGACGGGCACATTCCGGGAATTTCGGGTAAGGATTTGAACGCCTATATCTGTGCCTTCATCCGCTCTGACCACGAATGTACAAATGTGGAAGAGGCAAAAGAAAAGCTTGCTCGTGGGATGCAGATTCTTGTGCGTGAAGGAAGTGTAGCGAGAAATCTCGATGAGCTTTTACCGTTAATCAACGAAAAGAATTATCCTTTTATATCTTTTTGTACTGATGACAAACATCCGAATGATATTCTCAACGAAGGTCACATAGATTATATGATCAGATATGCCATAAAGAAGGGCATCGATCCGATAACCGCTGTGAGGGCTGCAACAATCAATACGGCACGCCATTATAATCTCAGATCAATGGGTGCGATAGCTCCGGGATACAAAGCTGATTTCGTTATCGTTGATAATTTAGAAGAATTCAGGATCTCAATGGTCTTCAAAGATTCAAAACTCATCGCTGAAAACGGTAAACTCGTTATAGATATAAACCGCGAACAGTTTCCGCTCGAAGAGGTCAATACCTTCAAGTGTCCGCATATTGAAGAGAAGGATCTTGAGGTATTGAATAAAGGCGAAAATATACGTGTAATAAGGGTTTATGGAGATGATGTTTTAACAAAAGAACTTAGAATGGAACCCAAAACGAAAGATGGACGGATAGTATCCGATGTCAATAGAGATATACTGAAAGTCGCTTCCATATGCAGATATTGTGAAGAGAAATCAATGGCGATAGGGTTCATTAACGGAACAGGTTTAAAGCAGGGAGCCGTCGCCACATCAGTGGGCCACGATGCCCACAATATGTCTGTGATAGGTACCAACGACGCTGATATGGTTGTGGCTGCAAACAGGGTAATCGATATGGGAGGTGGCCTTGTTATTGCAAATTCTGGAAAAGTTCTGGCAGAACTGCCCCTGCCCATCGCGGGCTTAATGTCTAATCTCAGCTCGAAGGAGGTTGCAGAGCGCCTCGGACATTTGAAAACAGTGTTGAAAGAACTTGGATGTGAGGTCCCGGATCTCTTTATGACCCTTTCTTTTGTTCAGCTTTCGGTGATACCGGAATTGAGAATAACAAATCAGGGGCTTGTTGATGTTATCAACAATAACTTTGTATCACTGTTCATCGGAAAGGAAGGCTGACATTATGAGGACAACAGTAAAACTCAGGAACGTTATAGGAAAGAAAGTCAAAAGGGTTGATGCACTGCCTAAAGTAACCGGGCAGGCTAAATTTGCAGCTGATATGTACTTCAACAGGATGGTTTACTGCTCTCTCGTACTTGCCAGAAAACCCCACGGAGTTCTGAAGGAAATAGAATTCTCGGAAGCGTTGAAAATTCCCGATGTTATTGGTATTTACACTGCAAAAGATGTTCCTGGTGAAAACCAACTCGGTGAAGTTGTTAAAGACATGCCCTGTCTCGTTCCAGTAGGAGGAAAAATAAGGTATTATGGCGACGTTGTTGCTGTGGTAGCTGCTGAAAGTCAGGAAGCAGCTGATGAAGCTGCAAAACGTGTAAAACTGTCCATAGAGGAATTGCCACCTATTTTTAGCATTGAGGAGGCGTTGAAAGACGAAATAAAGATACACGAGCCAACGAATGTCCCGATTCACAAGAAAATAAGGAAAGGCGACGTCGAAAAAGGATTTGCAGAATCCGAATTCATTTTCGAAGACGACTTCCACGCCGATTATCAGGAACAAGCCTATTTAGAACCTCAAGGGGTTGTCGTTTTGCCAGATATTGATTACGGTTATACCGTTTATGGAACAATGCAGTGTCCATATTATGTTCAAAACAGTGTTGCACATATTCTTGGCATTGATTTAAACAAGGTGCGTGTGATTCAAACAGAGACCGGTGGCGGATTCGGAGGAAAGGAAGATGTACCTTCTTATGTCGCTAGTTACGCCGCTGTTGCTGCGTACAATACAGGCAGGCCTGCCAAACTCATATACAGCAGAGAAGTTGATATACAAACAACATCTAAACGCCATCCAATTACTTCTCACTACAAAATAGGTGTGGACAAGAGCGGAAAGTTAAAATCAATAGAGATCAAGGCCTACATGGATATGGGAGCCTACGCTACCCTATCACCTATCGTAATGTTCAGAACGCTTGTTCATGCAGCTGGTAGTTATGAGATACCAAATGTTAAAGTGGATGTTTATGGTGTCTACACCAACAAGGTTCCGCCAGGTGCTTTTAGAGGCTTTGGAAGCCCACAGGTTCTTTTTGCCGTTGAATCCATGATCGATGAGATCTCTCTAAAGCTAGGCATAGACCCAATTGAGTTCAGGTTGAAAAACACTCTTCGTGTTGGAAGCAGAACGGCCACAAATCATCTGCTCACGGAAAGTGTTGGGGCGGTCCAAACTCTGGAAAATGTCAGAACAATCGCTGATTGGGAAAATCTGAAGAAGGAAGTAGAAGAATTCAACAAACAGAATAGTTTCAAAAAACGCGGACTTGGCGTTTCACATATAATCTATGGGGTCAGCCTCGGCGCTGCCGGGCAGCACTTAGATGCTTCAGGAGCACACATACAGGTGAACAAGGATGGAACCATAGACGTAAGAATAGGCGGTACAGAAATGGGACAGGGAGCGAAAACAGTGATTGCTATGCTCGCTGCGGAAGAGCTCGGACAAAAACTGGAAAAGATCAATGTTCATCAACCTGATACCGCTTTCGTTCCCGATAGTGGGCCAACCGTCGCTTCAAGAACCACTCTCTATTCCGGAAATGCTGTGAGAATAGCTGCGAGAGAATTAAGAAAAAGATTTGTTCAACTCTTCGCCGAGATCTTTGATACCGATCCCGAAGATGTTAGCTGGGAAAACGGCCGTTATTTTGACTCCAAAGGAAATGAGCTCAGTTTTGATGAACTTGTGGAAAATGCTTATATGAAAAATGTAAAATTGAATGAAACGGGATGGTACGAGACCCCAAAACTTGAGTGGGATCATGAAACCGGGCAGGGTGAAGCCTATGTGACCTATTCGTATGCCAGCCAGATAGTTCTGGTTGAAGTTGACATGTTGACAGGCTTGACGAGAGTTGTAAAAGGATTTACAAGTCATGATGTCGGTAAAGCGTTGAACCCGGAAGGACTCATTGGCCAGATTCAGGGTGGTTTTGTTCAGGGAATGGGTTACGCTCTGTATGAGCAAATTAAGATGGATCGTGGCAAAATTGTCACCGATAATTTCAATACTTATATAATTCCGACAATACATGAAATCCCTGAAGAGCTTAAAATAGATATAGTCGAAGATGAATACTCTTCCGGTCCGTACGGTGCCAAAGGAATTGGTGAACCATCACTGATGCCAACACCTGCTGCCATAGCTAACGGTATTTCACGTGCGATTGGTAAGAGAGTAAAAAGAATACCAGCGACTGCCGAGTATATATTAAAACTCATCAAGGAGGCATGAACGAATGAAGAAGCTTGTGCTTGGTCCAACATTTGAAGAAATGTTGCATCCCGATAAGATCGACCCAAAAATCAGAAAGAAAGCATGGGAAATGAAAAAAGAAGACCCACTCGATCCAATCAATTTTTACAATATTTCCTGGAGAGATATCAACAACAAAGTTTATCACGTTGTGCTTCCCAAGGAACTAACAGGTGTGGATGCGAATATAATCGTCCTATATGGTAAGGAATTCCCCACAGGAAGCCATAAAGTCGGTGCCACATACTCGATACTTATGGAAAAAAGCCTTAGAGGTGAAGTTGATCCGACGTATCACACCCTCGTTTGGCCATCCACAGGTAATTACGGAATTGGTGGAGCCTGGGTTGGATGTAGAATGAAGTACGATTCAGTGGTTATCCTACCTGAAGAAATGTCACAAGAGCGCTTCGATATCATAAGAAGTTATGGTGCAAGAGTAATCGCAACACCTGGTTGTGAATCCAACGTCAAAGAAATTTATGATAAAGCAAAAGAGCTTAAAGCAGAGAATCCAGAAAAAGTCAGGGTATTGAATCAATTCGCCGAGTTCGGTAACTATCGTTTCCATTATTATGTCACAGGTAACACGATGATCGAATTGGTAAAAGAACTCGGAATCGGTAACGGAAAAATTGCTGCTATCGTTGCTGGTGTTGGTTCTGGTGGAACCATCGCTTGTGGTGATAGAGTGAAAGAGGTCTATCCCGATGCTAAAGTTGTCGCGCTAGAACCTATACAGTGTCCAACGATATCTCTCAACGGTTACGGTGGACACGACATCCAGGGAATCGGAGACAAGCATGTTACATGGATTCATAACGTACTGAACAACGATGCTGTTGTTGCAGTCGACGATGTGGAATCCAAAAAGATGTTGCAGGTTCTAACGGATGAAGAAGGTAAGAAATTCCTAAAGGAATTCCTTCCAGAAAAAACAGTAGAATTCCTCTCAACAGTCTTCGGTATTTCCGGTGTCGCAAACGTAATTGGTGCTATCAAGATGGCGAAGTACTACGGATTCACTTCAGAACACAATATCTTCACCATAGCAACCGATAATATTGACCGCTATCATTCCGTCATGGAACAGATGACGAAAACCTACGGAAAGCTCGACAGGGGCGAAGCAAAACATCGGTTTGAATCCATATTCCTTGGAGCAAAGACTGATTGGATATTCGAAGGAACCGTGGAAAACAGAGAAAGATGGCATAATCTGAAGTACTACACCTGGGTTGAACAACAGGGGAAAACGGTTGAAGAACTAAACGCACAGAGGACTCCGGAATTCTGGCAGAAAGAGAGAGACGAAGTTAAAGTAACCGATGAAATGCTGCTAGATTACAGGAAAAAGTACGGAGTGTGATAAAAAAGGCGGCATAAAGCCGCCTTTTTTATTATAGAATAAGCGTTACTTTCTTTGCAGCTTTTAGCCTGTATAGGTTTTTCGTTCCTCCTGCTCGCGAAGCTACCTTCATTGCCAATTCTGGATTGACTATTCTTGCTCCACCTATTGCCTTCACCACATCCGGATAAACCTCTGGAACAAGTGGTGTTGAAGGTCCAAAAACCACTACTCTATCAGTATTCACAGAATTCAATATGCTGTCTATTGTTCTGTTCATCATCGTGGTTCCCGTAACAATAACAGCCGTACATTCTTTCAACTTCCACGGGATAGCCCAATCAGGAAGATATCCTTCTCCCGAATGCCTTTCAAAGATCAATAGCCCTTTTACCTTATCTTTCAATTTCGATGTTAAAGGTTTGAAATCACCTATAAAGCCAACAATGTCATTTTCCTGAATGTTCAATATCTCGAATATATCTGATTGTGAGACAGATTTTTCTTCTAATTCAGCGTTTACGAGAGCATTCGCGGCGGCAAGTGCGAGGCTGACCGTTATAGGATGATGAATATAACCAAGCTTCAAAAATTCGGGAAGGGTACAGGGAGTTTCAAAGAGCTCGTCGAATAGGGTACAACCGGAAGGAAGCTCATCCCTAAGAAGGTGAGCCACTCCAACGTTTCCGGAGGAGAGCTTAACAGCTGTCATTCCAGTACCCACGACATAATCAAGTACCGACAAGTTCTTTCCTTTGTTTGCTGCAATCTCGAGCACTCTATCAAAAACGCTATTCATAAGTTATTCCCCCCTCAGCGAGATTCTTCGAGTAGAGATATTTTTGATTTAGTTTATATAAGAACAGCAACGGTATAATCCCTATTATAGAAGCAGCACCAAAAAGATTCCACCGTGTGTAAAAACTGCCTATTTCCCCTGCGTAACTGAAAACCTTGAGAGAGAAAGGCATTAATTCGCTTTTGTCAATAAAAACGAGAGGAACAGTAAAAGCATTCCATGAACTAACGAGCACATAGATAAAAATCCCGGAAATGACAGGCAAACTCAGGGGTAACACGATTCTTGAAAAGTATCTTCCTTCACTCATTCCTTCCAGTTTAGCTACTTCCCTGAATTCTCCTGGCATTTTTGAAAAGAATGTACTCATTGTTATTACTGTAAGCGGAATCGCTTGATTTGCGACCACCATGGCAATACCTATCAATGAGTTCAAAAGGTTGAGTTTGTCAAAAAGAATGTATAGAGGTAAGAGTGTATGCATACCCGTATAGATTCCACCAAACAGAACTACAAGCATTATGAAAGATGCTGCCTTATTTTTTCCGCGAGAATACAGATAGCTAAAGGGTAACGCCGTCATAAAAAGAATAGTGGTACTGAACATCGCGATTTTCAGGGTGTTCAAAAGGTTAAACCATAGTCGATGCCTGAAAAAGACAGTTGAAAAGTTCTTGAACGTTAAATCCGAAAGTTTCGGTAAAACGGTGTTCTTTCCAGAAAGGGCAAGTAATATTATGTAAACAAGTATAACGAGGCTGATAACTCCCGGAATCCATTTTAGAATCGATTTAAGGATTTTGGGGGGTGAGAAATTAATAACAGGCATTTTGTATCTCAATGAGAACAGCACAGCAGGAACTGCGAGAAAAGTTGCTGGATTTATGCCTTTCCATCCAGCAGACCAGATCGAATGTATACAAAATACAACATCCAACAACACCAATACAGCAGACAAAATTCTAAAGGCTTTTTTGAATCGAGGAACCAAAAATGTACTAAAAAGATAACCAGCCGCAAGCAAATAAGGCCAGAAACCTATTTTAAGGTAATAACCGATGAGAAAATGTGAAACACCTGCAAGAGGCATAACGTAATGGTGACGCCTTGGAACTTTTGCTCGCGAACTCAAGGCGGCAATTAACCACAACAGAGTTATCACTCCAACGACAGCCGAATATGCCGAGAGTATTCCATAATCTTCTTCGATACTGAACTTTCTATACAAAACTATTCCAAGAAAAGAGGTTGACCCTACAATGGTATTGGGTGTAAATCCTCCAGGCAACAGCGGTCCGTCACCACTCAACAAAAATGCCGTTGAAAAACCCTTGAATGCTCTGGCAAGCTGAAAAAAGTAATATGGAATCAAAAGATATCTGATCTGTCCAAAAAGCATACTGTTGATGGCGGTATCTTTAGCCCCATCTATAAGCAACATGTCGTCAACATCCCTGGGGACACTCTGGAGCATGGCTATAATTATCATCGTACTCATGGGGATCGATAACCACACACTGACAAAGAGAGTTACAATGAAAGCAGACAAAGGCTGGGTGGTGATGTCTATGGTAGTACCGAATAGTAAATTGAGTATAAAATTAAACGGGGAATTGCTTCCATAACCCTGTACAAACGCTCTCCATGCGGAGACGCTTATAAAAGACGGCATGAACCAACCTATACCGATTAAAACCAGAATAGCTTTGTTGACTTTTGATGTTTTACGAAGGGAGACTGCTAGCAAAAAGGAAATTGCTATCTCCAATGAGACCTTCAAGAATGCCCATAAAGATGTTATCTGGAAAGATAAGCGCAATCCGTTGTCTTCAAAAACAAGTTTGTAGTTATGAAATCCAACCGCTTCAGGAACCTCGTCAAAGGCTCCATAACTGAAGAATGAAATAACGAATGCCCAGATCAAAGGAAATACAATAACAATGACAACAAGAAACAAAAGCGGAAGGGCCATCGATATGACCCTTCGCGAAAATATAGCGATTAAAAAGAGTATTACCGTCAGTCCGAGAAAAAGTTCTGCCATATCACCAGTTTGAATTCACGTAATTCTGAGCACTTTTCAATGCTTCATCAACAGAAAGGCTTCCAGAATAGACTGCCTGAAGCACCGTTCTCATCGTGCTGAAATAGAATGATTGGAATTTCAAACCGTTGTACATATACTGTCCAACGTTGAGGATATCATTTAGATCTTTAAGTTCCACTGGTACATCAGTTGCCCACATGGGTATTTTGTTGTATTCAATACAATAATCAATACTCCGGGAAAATAGGAACCTTAGAAAATCGATGGCTATATCTTTTTTGGAGGCATTGAAAATGGCGAAACCTTTTGAGTCAATTATTGGATTGACCCTTTTACCCTCGATCAAGGGGAATGGCAGCATCTTGAATCTAATTCCGGCTTCCTCAAAGTCCTTTGCAAGATAGCTTCCTTGAATTACTACCGCTATTTTTCCTGCTTCAAAAGAGCTTACCAGCGCACCACGATTGAGTCTGGTAAAGACTCCTTCATCAAAGAGATTTTTGATGTATGTTATAGCCTCAGCAATTGCTGGAGAATCAAATGTCGGTTTCCCATCTTCATCCCAGAGCTTTCCAAATCTCGTCATGAAGGGATAGAACACGTAAGAGGACATGAAATCCCATGCAACAGGAACAATATCAGTACCAGCAAATTTTTCCGCGACTTTTTTAAGATCTTCAATGGTGTAATCGAAATCGAGTTCAAGATCTTTGCTTTCAAGTAAATCAAGATTGGCGAAGACAACCTGCACATCTGCGTAGTAAGGAACGGCAACTAACAATCCGTTCACCGAGTACGGTTTGAGGTTTCTCTCTGGAAAAATCCCCAATGATTCAAGATCCGCTCTACCCAATTTCACCAGGAAATCTGAATTCGCTATTCTTTCGGTATTGGTGTCTTTAACCATTGAAATATCCGGCAGATTCCCTGTCCTAAGAGCGGTAAATAATTTTTTATCCAGCTTGGGAACATGTAATACCTTTACATCAATTCCCGTTCTTTCTGAATAAACCTTCGCAACCTCGGTGAAAAACTCTTCGCCTTCCCAGCTAATCCAGATGGTTAGTTCTTCAGCAAAACAGAAGGTAGCCACCAGGATTAACACAAGTGTTACCAGTAAAACTTTTTTCATTTTTGCTCTTTCTCCTTCTTTAAGATCTCAAAGAAGAGCTTTTCGCTTCTGAAAGGCGCTTCTCGGAGTCTTATTCCGGTTGCGTCAAATATTGCATTTGCAATAGCGGGGATTGGTGTATCAATACCAATTTCGGCAATACTCTTCGCCCCGAAAGGCCCTGTTGGCTCGTAACTATCGACAAGTCCACATTCTAACTCACCATAATCCAAACGAGATGGCACTTTGTAAGTAAAGAAGTCGTTTGTCAGCATACGCCCATTGTTAGAATAGATAACATCTTCATACAACGCCCAACCTATACCCTGCATTGTCGCGCCTTCCAGCTGTCCTCTAGCCTGTATCGGGTTAAGTGGTGTCCCACAATCTGCATAAGAAACCAATTTTACTATATCTATTTTTCCAGTATCCAGATCAACTTCTACCTCAGCAAAGGTAGCGAGGAACGGTGGTGGTGACTCTTCACCCACGTAAGAAGCAGTTGCTGCTATCTGCTTTTGTTCGAATGTGTAGAAGAGTTTTGTACAAAGTTCAGCATAAGTCACTTCTTTTCCACTCTTTTTGGATATCACCTTTTCATCTTTTACGTAAAGATCTTCGATGGGTTCTTCAAGATATTTTGAAGCACTCTCGATGATCTGTTTCTTTACCTCTTCTGCTGCTTTTCTCACAGCGTTTCCAGATACGTAGGTCGTACTGGAAGCATAAGCGCCAGTATCGAAAGGCGTCATATCAGTATCCGAAGAGTAAACGATTATCTTCTCAACCGGAACGTCTAAAACCTCAGCAGCTATTTGTGCCATTATTGTATCGCTTCCAGTTCCAAGATCTGTGGCACCTATAAGAAGATTGAAGGATCCGTCATCATTCATTTTTATGGTCGCAGCAGCCATGTCTATTTTTGCTATTCCAGATCCCTGCATTGCAATTGAGCATCCTACACCTCTAACTTTATTTCCGTTTCTTATCGCCTTTCCGTGCTTTTCATTCCAACCGATGGCCTTTTTGCCCTTGTCGATACATTCCTGAAGTTTACAGCTTCTCACTATCTGGTCTACGCCCTCACGACCTTCACCCATTATCTTGAATATAGGTGAAGTTTCACCTTCCCTGATAGAATTTTTCTCCTTAACCTCAAGAGGGTCAAGACCAAGCTCGTGAGCCAGTTCATCAATTGTACAATCCAATGCAAATAGCCCCTGAGGAGCACCATAACCTCTGTAAGCACCTGCAGGTGGAAGATTCGTGTAAACTACATCACCGACAAATTTAACAGCATCAACTTTGTTGTATAACGGAAGGGTCTTAGAACCGGCAACCATAAAGGTTGTTAGAGCATGTTCACCATAAGCTCCTGTATTTGATAGTCCTTCCATCGATATAGCTTTTATCTTTCCATCACTGGTGGCACCAACTGTTACTGTGAATTTCATTTCATGCCTGATATTGGTAGCCATGGAGACTTCCGGGCGTTCGTAAACGATTTTCGCTGGTCTACCGGTTTTCAAAGTGACAGCCACAACATAGGCTTCTTGATGAATTGCCTGCTTGCCACCAAATCCACCGCCTATTCTTGGTTTTATAACACGTATCTTGGAAATAGGAATTTCAAAAATTCTGCTGATAATTCTTCTTACATGGAAAGGTACCTGCGTTGAAGAAACTATAACCAACCTTCCATTCGAGTCATAGTAACTTGTAGCGGTGTGAGGTTCCAGCATAGCGTGAAGCTGGGTGTTAACATAGTATGTTCGAGTAATTACTTTGTCGCATTTTTTGAAGGCATCGTCCAGATCGCCAATTTCCATCTCAAAGTGAGCTGCAATATTTTTTTTCGGGTCAAAAGCACCAGAAATATCTTCTTCATCATGTATGATAGGTGCATCTTCTTTCATTGCTTCTTCGAAATTGAGTATAGCAGGCAAGATCTCGTATTCAACTTCAACGGCATTAGCTCCAAGAATTGCAGCTCTTTCCGTTTCGGCAGCAACAATTGCAACTGGATCACCAACGTACCTGACTTTCCTATCAAGAACAAAGGTATCATAAGGTGATGGTTCAGGATATCCCTGACCGGCTCTCGTAAAGGCAATTCTCGGAAGATCTTCATAGGTAATGACCGCTACAACTCCAGGAATTGCAAGAGCTTTGGTTTTATCTATTTTCTTTATTATGGCGTGAGCATGAGGACTGCGGACTAGTTTGACATGAAGAGCGTTAGGAATATCCAGGTCTCCTGCATAAACAGGTTTTCCTCTAACTAAACCTCTTCCATCTACTTTCTTTATTGATTTATTTATCACTTTGAATTCTTTGCTATTCAGGGTTTCAAACATTCTCATCACCCCTAAGACGTTTTGCTGCTTTTTTGATTGCTCTGGTTTGGGCTTCATAACCGGTACAACGACAGATATTTCCGTTCAAAGCTTCCCTGATCTCCTCTTCTGTGGGGTCAGGGTTCTGTTCAAGAAATGCTTTAGTTGTCATTGTAAGTCCCGGAATACAAAAACCACATTGAGATCCACCTTCTTCAAGAAGGGCTTCCTGAATTGGATGTAGCTCATCATTTTCATTCAAGGATTCAACGGTTTCTACGCTTTGGCCATCAACAGAAGCTGCAAAGGTACTACACGACAGAATTGGTTTACCGTTGAGCAACACCGTGCAGGTTCCACAGCTTGCTGAGTTACAGCTTCTTCTCACACTCTTATATCCAAGTCTTCTCAAAACATCCAGAAGCATTTCTCCTGGATCAATTTCGACTTCATGAAGTTTTCCATTAACTTCTAGACTTATCCTCATGCTATCATCTCCCGAATTTCCTTTGCTGCTCTTTCTGCCAAAACAGAGGCCATGTGCCTACGGTATTCTTCTGTGGCGAGGAAATTACTGCCGCCTTCAAAATGCTCAAAAACTAATGGTTTAACGTGCTCTGGAACTTCCTCAATTTTTAACCCCTTGAGGGCTTGTTCAACCTTTTCGAAACGCTTTGGGAAGTGCGGACGTGAGCCTATAACCACCCGCGAGCTTTCCACAATTCCTGAATTTAGTTTTAATGCGAGAGCAAAATTAACGATGGCAATATCGAATGATGATTTCGACAGTTTCTTGAAAGAGTAGAGATAGCCATCTTTGGGCAAAATAACGTGGGTTATGATGGGCTTACTGTACCTATCCAGCTTGTTGAAATCTTCGATATCCATGTAACGATAGCCTTCTTCTCCAAAAGTTTTAAGTTTGGCTCCAGCAGCCAAAAGACAGGTTGTTACATCAGACCAACCAAGCCTCGGTGCAACGGAGCCACCGATAGTCGCCATGTTACGTATTTGCCAACTTCCAACAGTTGCAAAACTTTTGGAGAAAAAATTTCCGAAAAATGTGGAGATCAAATCAGACTTTCTAAAGTCTTCTATGGTGATATTAGCACCAACACTCAAACCATCTTCGGTCTCTTTTATCTCGGCTAGTTCTTTGATGTTCTTGAGATCAATTATTACTTCGACAGTGGTCGATTTCATGAGGGAAACCGTTGTTCCACCTGAAAGAAGAATGGAATGTTTTCTATCTCTGTTCAGCATCTCAAAGGCCTGTTCAACCGAAGTGGGTTTCAAAAATTCTTTAACATTGAGGAGCACATCTCCCCCTCCTTTCATTCCAGAGTTCTATGATCTTAGTGATCAGATTTTTGGTAACTTCTTTTCTGTACCAAGCGGAA
This sequence comes from Kosmotoga olearia TBF 19.5.1, assembly GCF_000023325.1. Classification (NCBI taxonomy): domain Bacteria; kingdom Thermotogati; phylum Thermotogota; class Thermotogae; order Kosmotogales; family Kosmotogaceae; genus Kosmotoga; species Kosmotoga olearia. The sequence continues at coordinate 2,206,495 of NC_012785.1, read as the reverse complement.
GCACGAATATCACTAATAGGAGTTACATATTCCATACAATAGTCAACGAATTGTTCCAGTTTTGTTCCATCAATTCCTTCTCTTTCGAAATATCTTTCAGCTTTATGAGCTCTAACCACAGTAGGAGCTACTGACCCGAATGCTATCCTAATTTTGCTTTCCTTCACAAGAGCCCCCACTGAGGTAACGGAAATAGCCATCGCGTTTCTTTGGCCAACCTTGTAGAAAAATGGGAACCATTCGCCAGTTTTTTCAAAAACAATCGCCCGTACATATTCACCTAAGGAGAGCGTTGTTTTTCCAGGGCCAACAATGAAATCCTCTATATCCTGAGAACGTTCACCTTTAGGACCTCGAATTACCACCTTTGCATTTGATAGATAAAGAGCAAGTATCGAATCGCCAGCAGGTGAAGCGTTCACCACGTTACCTACCAGAGTTCCTTTGTTCCTTATCTGCGGACTACCAATTTCTCTGACCGCCATTGTAAGGATCTTCGCATCTTTTTGTAATAACTCTGATTCCAGTATCTGAGTGTGTGTAACCTTACACCCGATCCTTATCCTATCACCAAGATCTTCAATTTCATCCATTCCCTTGAGCTTTGAAAGAAGAACAACCTTTTCTGGTTTTTCTCTATCAGCGCGTATTTTCACCATCAAATCAGTTCCACCAGCCATGATTTTTACATTATCTTCCATGAGAGCCATCATAAGTTCGTCTTCTGTTTCCGGCAGTATTACCTTAAAAGCCACATAAACACCCCCGGTCTCTATAATTATTGTTTTTCGTTTTTTACCTTTACTATTTCAGCGGCAATGGCTATTGCTATTTCGCCAGGTGTTTGAGCACCTATCTCTATCCCTATCGGTGTCTTTACGCGTTCCCACGCTTCCTCTGTATAGCCTGCTCTAAACATCCTCTCTTTAAGTTCAGAATTTTTCTTATTTGAACCAATCAGTCCAATGTATCTTGCTTTTGAAGCGAGACATATCTGCAAAGCCTCGAAATCTTTGGTGTGCCCTCTGGTCAACACAACACAGAAATCCCTCGCTTCTATTGTCGGAAAGCTCCCGGGCTCGTCGTAATTGATTTTTCTGTAACTACAGATTTTATCAAAATTTCTCAGGAAGTTCTCATTGTCATCCATTACCACCACATCAAAATCAGCAGCTACAAGTATTTTTGCAACCCTTTCTGATAACTTTCCGGCACCAAAGATGTATACCTTCGGTGACGGGCCAACGTAATGAAAAAAAACCGATGTACGTTCACCACAGGTTGCCCCCCATAGGGCCGCGACACTTCTATGCTCTATGTATGTTTCCATAAAACTCATAGACGTCTTCATCGCTTTTGTCATATTGGCTTCGAGAAATCTCCTGAATTCTCCTTCAGCTTCTCCATAAAATTTCCCGGCATAAGTCATTCCAAAAACCTCTCCTTCCATTCTTTCGCTGGAGGTTTTTGTATTACAAACAGTCGCGATAACAAAAGGTTCATCGAGACCTATGAGTATCTCCCATAGCTTTCTCGGGTCTTTCAATGGTTTTCAACGCCTCCTTAAAATCATTTTCAGTATCTATGTCAAAACAATGCCTTTTCTGCCCTCCGAGCGGTATAAAAGCTGACTTGTTATCATTAATAAGAACCGACGCGCCTCTGTCACCGTGGAGTTCCATGATCCTTTTGAAGAATTTACCGGGAATAAACGTTGGAAACCCCTTTTTCCCTTCGTGCACGAAACTGATAATCTTCGGATCTTCTGGCACTATTCTCTTTCTTATCTCTACAATGTCAGAAGAGTAGATAAAAGGCATATCTCCCAGGGTTATAAAAATCCCTTCAGGTTCTTCTAATAGGAACGCATTAAAACCAACTTTTAGGCTCGAAGAGATACCATAGATATGGCTGTGATTTAGAACCATCTCGTAACCTGAAAAATCAAATCTCTCTACCGGAAAGTCAGGTCTCACAACAACTACTTTTTTGTAACACGGGGCATCTTTCAAATTATCCAGAACAATCTGAAGCAGCGGTTTACCATCGAACTCTTTCAGGAGTTTATCGGTACCAAACCGCTTTGCTGATCCTGCAGCCAGTATAACGAGCCCCGTTTTCACGTTTTTATTCACCCTTTTCCAGTTTTTCAGATGCCAATTCAACAGCCTTTATGATCTTGTAGTAACCGGTACATCTGCAAAGGTTTCCCTCAAGGGCTTCTTTTATTTGTTCCTCAGACGGTTTTGGATTTCTGTCCAGCAACACCTTAGCCGACATTATCATCCCGGGGGTACAGAAACCACACTGCACACCACCAGCTTCTATAAATGCTTCCTGTACAGGATGTGGTTTTCCATCCTTCGACAATCCTTCAATAGTCCAGACATCTTTGCCATCAAGTTCGACGGTAAGCATGAGGCATGAGTGCACGTTACGCCCATCGACTATGATGGTACAGGCACCACATTCTCCTTCACCACAACCTTCTTTGACTCCCGTCAATCCCATTTCATCTCTCAGAAAGTCAAGTACCCGCATATCCGGCCTTATATCGACTTCTACGGGCTCACCATTCAACTTAAAGCTTATCTTCATCCAATCCCTCCCTGATTTTCTCAACGTTAGCAGGAAGCTTTTTAAGCTCTTCGAGAACCCGAGCAGGTGCTTTCAAATCTTTAAGGCCATTTCCGGTAACAATCAAAGCTACTCTTGCGCTTTCCGAAATCTGACCAAGACTTTTCATTCGTTTGAATCCTGCAAAAGCAGTTGCTCCCGCCGGTTCAGCAAAAACGCCGGTTCCCCTTGCAAGTTCGATTATACTATCCAGGATTTCCTTATCTGAAACCTTCACAAAGAGGCCACCGTTCTTTTTTGTATACTTACAGGCTTTTATTACGTCTCTTGGCTTGCCTACAGCAATGCTATCCGCTACGCTATGTGCGTCTAAATCAGCAGGTGTGAAAGGCTCTCCACGTTCGTATGTATCTATAATGGCGGAAGCATTCTCGGCCTGAACACCTACGATCGTTGGAATCCTTTCGATGATTCCAAGTTCCTTCAAATCCATAAAGGCCTTATAGAAACTGCTCAAAACGGTACCATCACCGACAGAAACGAAGACAAAGTCAGGAAGATCCATTCCCGTTTGTACCGCAAGCTCAAGCGCACCTGTTTTCTTTCCTTCAAGTAGATAGGGATTTATCGCACTGTTTCTGCAATACCAACCTTTTTCCATACCGACGATCATCGATATATCGAAGGCTTCATCGTAACTACCATCTATCGCGAGAACCTTTGCACCGTATACCTGCAGCTGGGTCAGTTTGGCTGCTGGTGCCGACGCGGGAACAAAGATAACGCTCTTCAAGCCCGCGGCAGCGGTGAGCCCTGCCAGAGAACTCGCTGCGTTGCCTGTCGAGGCACAAAAAACGGTATTGTAACCTTTTTCCTTTGCTTTAACAACAGCAAGGGCACTGGCTCTGTCCTTAAAGGAAGCTGTCGGGTTTCTTCCATCATCCTTTACCAGGACCTCAGCAACGCCATATTTTCCTGCAATTTTATCAGCCCTATACAAAGGTGTGTTCCCCACAAGAAGCGGAGGTATAAGTTCGTCAAAATTTTCGGGAAGAGGAAGTAGGTCGGAAAATTGCCAGATCCCGCGTTCAGAAAACGTTGACCAACGGGCATCTTTCAGCCTTTTTTTCAGAATCGAAAAATCGTATATAACTTCAAGTGTTCCCAGTCTTGGTCCGCAATCAGGGCAAGTGTATTCAACTTCCTCTGGTGAATATTCCTTTCCACAGCTTATACACCGAAGCAAGTAGTTGTACTTAATCAAAAAAGAACACCTCCGATGGCTTTTGTTGGACATTTGGTCTGACATAGGCCACAACCAAAACAGGCTTCCTCATCCACAATAACCTGTTCTTCCATACTCAAAGCAAAGTAAGGACACACTTCAACACACACGCCACATTTGACACACTTGGAATGATCAATTTTCGGTGTTCGTTTTTCGTATGATACCTCAGGATTAGAATTCGTCGCAAGGCCTTTTATTTCATTTATACTGTTGTACCCAAGTGCCTCTAATTTTTTTGGAAGATCAGCGATTATTTTTTTGTAGATGCTCTTTCCATAGAGTAGAGCACCTGAAAGAAGCTGAACAGCGGAAGCACCGGCCATAATAAAATCGATGACGTCATCAGCAGATGATATACCGCCTACACCGATGATTGGCAAATTACAGCTCGAAGCCACCCGTTTTACCATCGCCAGAGCAATTGGCTTGATCACTGGTCCGGAAATCCAGCCAAAGCCATGTGTGCTACCTAGAGGTGACGATTTTAATTCGCGGTAGAGTGGATAACCCGGTCCTAAAGAGTTAATGGCAACTATACCATCCCCACCAGCTTCTTCAACTGCTTTTGCCATGACCTCAGGTTCAGGTACCGACGGATCAAACTTCAGGAATACAGGTTTATCCGTATGCTTTTTAACCGTCCTGATGAGATGTTTCATGAGCTCTGGATCATCCGCCACATAATGTGTGGAAAGCTCAAAAGCGTCGGCAAGATCGTCGAACATTGGTACCAGGACCTCAAGATCTTCCACGGTGTATCCCAGACTGACTATCAATGGAAGAGAGCTTTTTTCTCTGAATTTTGGTATGAATTCACCTTTCCACTTTTCAGGTGGATATTCCGTCCACAACTCGGTATTCATAATATAGTTTTTTCCTGCAATTATACAGGGACGTGGAACCTCAGCAGCTTTTGTAGATATCGTCTTGGTAACCATGGCACCAAGCCCAAAATCTGTAAGGGCAAGCATCTTCTGGTCGTCCCCGGTCAACGGCCCTGAAGCGGGCATTACCGGATTTGCAAGCTGCAGACCGGCTATCTTCGTTGTGAGATCCAATTTAATCCCTCCCATACTTTTACAGCCTTTTCCAGAGTTTTTCAGCAAGCTTTCTTGCTTCTTTGTAGAGCTCCTCCTCAGATACTCCGACAACCTTTTTATTCTTTAGAACATGTTGTCCTGCAACAAACGCATCGGTTACATTGAGGTTGTCGATAATTCCAAAAAAGAAATGCCCCAGGAAATTCTCAGCACTCAGTGGTGTTGGATTATTGTAATCGATCACTATCATATCAGCAGCGTAACCCGGTTCTATCTTTCCAAGTTTGATACCAAAGGTGTTCGAAGCTATTTCGTAATTTGTCGAGAAGAAAGTCTTCGCTAAATCGTCAACGGAAGACACCCTGGGATCACGCTTCAGATGATGAGGTGTGAGGATGAAAAACCTCAAATCATGAGACAGGTTAAATCCGAACCCATCGTTTCCAACACCGACGTTGAGCCCTTTTTCAAGAAATTTTGGCCAATAGGAAATTCCAACCCCATTGTTAATATTTGACTGAACGTTAACGACAATATAAGAATCACTTTCTTTTATCAAATCCACTTCCGAATCATCTACATGGATACAGTGGGCGAAAATTGATCCGCGAGCCAAAAGCCCATGTTTATGGAAGCGTTCTATTATTCGAACTCCATAACGATTTACGCTCTGTTCTTCGTCCTCTGGCCCTTCAGCAACGTGCACATGAACGGGTATCTTGCCTTTTACAGCATTTGAAACTCTTTCGAGGGTATCATCTGAAAGGGTAAAGCTCGCGTGAAGTCCAAAGTATCCCGCACGGAATTCATTTCTCGTTTCAAAGAAATCGAGATTTTCTTCTATACCGAAGCGTGTAGCATCTTCCCCGTCTCTATCGGAAACCTCGTAACAGGTAGCACAACGAAGGCCAACTTCGTTGACAGCCTTTGCTATCTGCTCAAGAGAACCCTTTATCGAATTTGGTGACGAGTGATGATCTATAACGCTCGTTACTCCAGCTTTAAGAGATTCCACTGCTCCAATTGCAGCACTGAGTCTCACATCATCGAGAGTTAATTTGCGATCAAGTCTCCACCATAGTTGCTCCAGAAGTTCAGCGAAAGAATTTGGATCAAATCTATCCAGAAACATTCCGCGCGCAAAAGTCGAATAAAAATGAGTATGTGCATTAACAAATCCCGGAAGAAGAAGCTTCCCACGAAAAGATAGTATTTCTTCCCCTTCAAGAAAATCCGGATTTCCTTCGCCAATCTCGATTATTTTTCCATTATCGACCCTGACAAAGCCTTCAGGAATGTATCTTCCGTTATTGGTAAAAATCGAAACGTCTTTGATGAGCATTTTTATCTCCCCCAGAAAAATTCGCTTCTTTTCAGGAACTTTCCATTTCCTTCATCCAGCAAGATGGTCGAACCGTCGAAGGCGAGTTTTCCTCTTAATAATGTATATTTGACTCTACCTTTCAGTTCAAGATCTTTGTACGGCCAATACTCAGCTTTACCGTAGGCAGGATCCTGCACTGTAAATCTCTCATTCGGATCAACCACAGTAATATCGGCGTCGGTTCCGGGAAGGAGTGATCCTTTTTCAGGATAAACCCCCATATACTTCGCCGGGTTTTTGCTGAGTAGCCGAACAACCTTCGATAAATCCCCGCCAAGCAGCGTGTTAACCACACTATATGTGATACCAAGGGAAGCGATACCGTACGGAACCGAGTCGAGCTTTCCGTCACTTTCTGTTTTTTCTTCTACAGTAAATGGACAATGATCCGTTCCAACAGTGCTGATGAATCCTTTTCTCAATGCACGAACCAGAAGTTCACTCTCTTTTTCGCTTCTGAGCGGTGGACAGAATGTATATAAATATCCGTCTTTTCTTTTTAAAAGTTTTTTGTTCAGCGCTAGATACTGCGGACACGTCTCAAATACTATATTATCTCTGCTAATTACAGCAAAACTCTCAATCCAATTTACCGTTTCACCGCTTGAAAGATGAACGATATAGGCCTGACCCTTCGCCTTAGTGGCAAGAAGAGCAACCATTATTACTGCTCCAATCTCACTCTCAGTTGCACGGATATCAGAAAGATATTCGAAGGTTCCCGGATATTTCTTCGAATTTATTTTTATAAGTTCATCGTTTTCCGCGTGAACCATTACAACGCTTCCTATTTTTCCGGAACTCTTCAACAGCTCGTAAAGGTATCCATCATCGGTTCTTCTATTTGTATCACCGTAAGCTGTAAAAACTTTTATCGTTGGACAGCCTGTTTCCACAGCCAGTTTCGAAACCTCTTCAGGAGATAGTTTGACATTTCCACCAAGGGTTATGTGAAGCCCGTAATCGATTTTGGATACGGAAGCATCCTTTAGCCTTTCTGTTAAATTCTTCATGAAACCTTCGTAATCGTAAATGGGCTCTGTAAAATCGAAGATGGTGGTCACACCACCCGCCAGAGCAGCGTCAGAGCCGGAAGAAAAATCATCGGTTGAACTATAACGCCCGAGCCTTAAACCAAGATGAACGTGCGGATCTATAAATCCTGGAAGAATAAAAAGGCCAGAGCAGTCCAGAGACGCTCTGGCTGGATGATATGCATTCTTTGGAGTTATATCCGCTATCTTTCCTTCGGAAATATACAAATTGGCAGCATAGAGATCTGCGCCATCGCAGACCTCCCCGCCAATCAGTACAAGATCATATTTCACGGCCTACCACCCATGGTTAAAGCCATAACAGCTTTTGCGGTGTGCAGGCGGTTTTCTGCTTCGTCTATGACGATTGACTGTGGACCATCAATGACTTCATCAACAACTTCTCTTCCTCTATCTGCTGGAAGAGCATGCATGTAGACAGCGTGCTTCTTGGCGAGTTTCATTCTTTCAGGTGTACAGATCCAGTCTTTGTGCTTTCTGACCTCTGCCATAATGGTTTCTGGATCATCGGAAACAAAGAAGCCGCCCCATGATTTTGGAATGACGATATCCGCATCTTTGAAGGCTTCATCCATATCGTGGATGATCTCAAATTTCGCGCCTGTTTCTTCAGCGTTCTTCTTCGCCTGTTCAACTATCTCCGGCATTAGATCGAATCCCTTCGGGTAAGCAAGGGTTACGTCCATTCCATAACGCGGGAAGAGAAGGAGTTGGGACTGTGGTACTGAAAGAGGCTTCAGATGACTTTCAGCATACGCCCATGTGATGGCCACTTTCAGCCCTCTGGTGTTCTTACCAAATCTTTCCTGTATTGTCATTAAATCAGCGAGAACCTGCATTGGATGATAGAAATCGTCCTGAAGGTTCAAAATAGGAACATCCGAATACTTTGCGAGGGCTCTGAGGTAATCATTTCCTATCTTGTATGCACAATGTCTCACGGCTATTGCGTGGCCATACCTTGAAAGTATCTGAGCGGTATCCTTAGCGACCTCTCCATGGGCTGTTTGCATAACCTTTGGGTTCAAGAAATGCGCGTGGCCTCCGAGTTGAGTTATACCAGCCTCTATCGAATTACGTGTTCTTGTGCTTTCATCGAAGAAGATCATAAAAACTGTTTTGTAAAGAAGCCAGGGTGTGAGCTCGCCAACAGCAAAGCGTCTTTTCAGATCTGCTGCCAGATCCAGCATGAGATCAATTTCTTCTTTTTTAAATTCCTGTGTGGTGATGAAATGCTTTCCTCTGAGCATGCTTCCCATAACTAACCCTCCTTAAAGTTCTTTTGAAAGTTTCAAAGGTAAATAAGCATACATTGCAGCTGCCTTAACAAGATGATCAACAGGTACCTGATCCTTTGGGCTGTGCGCATAGATTTCATTCGCAGGCCCAAATCCTATCGTAGGTATTCCAAACATTCCTGCGGTAGCAACGCCGTTTGTTGAAAAAGTCCACTTATCAACAAACGGCTCTTCTCCAAATACTTCCTTATAAGCCGCTACTGTTTTCTTCACAATCTCATGATCTTCATCCATTACCCATGTTGGGAAGTATTTCTTTGTAGGATACTCGACACCTGTATAAGAAGGCCTTCTGTATTCGAGTTCTATAATTTCGGCTTCTTCTCCGGCTCTTTTGATCGCATCCTCGAGTTCAGCGATAACAGTCTCTCTGGTTTCTCCTGCGGTAAGTCTTCTATCAAGCTGAATTACACATTCATCGGGGACAGCATTATGAGATGGAGATTTGAAGAAAATTTGGGTGACCGCTATCGTTCCTTTTCCAAGGAATGGGTCATCTTTTAGTCTGTCGTTTAGCTTTTCTATTTCCTGAATTATTCTGCTCATTTTATATACGGCATTTATACCCCGTTCCGGAGCGCTAGCATGGCAGGAAAGACCGACTGTTTTTATCTGAAGCTCGATCCTTCCCCTATGACCTCTGTAAATATTCAAATTGGTTGGCTCTGTTATAACCACGTAATCCGGTTTAATTCGGTCTTCTTTGACGATGTACTGCCAGCACAAACCGTCGCAATCCTCTTCCATTACTGTTCCAGTAACATACAGCGTGAAGTCACCCAAAAGCCCAAGTTCTTTCATTACCTTAACGCCATATACCATCGAAGCCATACCGGCCTTCTGGTCGCTTGCGCCTCTTCCATAGATTATCCCGTCCTTTAAAACCGCTTCAAAGGGATCTACTTCCCATAAATCAGGGTTTCCAACCTCTACTGTGTCGATGTGAGCGTCCATGGCGATGATCTTACTTCCGTTTCCAACTCTTCCCAGAACATTTCCGAGGCCATCGATAATAACCTCATCAAATCCTACCTTTTCCATTTCTTCTTTGATTCTGAGTATAACGTCTTTTTCTTGGGCAGAATAGCTTTTGGTCCTTATTAAATCCTGCATGAAATTCGTTAGATCTTCACGATATTTTTCCGCTGTCTCCAGAAGTTTTTTCCCTATCATTCAATCATTCCTTTCTACGAAAATTTTAGATATTCACTATTTCTTTTTATTATACTTGCAAACATCTACACCGTAAAATCTTAATAGAGGCCAAAGATGACCTTTATGGTTGTGAAAAGCTCTTGTTTTCATTCAGACTCATTTTGTTATAACTATAAGCCTCAAAAAGCTCCATATCCGACGAGAGGTGCTTTTTTACATACTGTCCACAGTTGCTTCCTATTTTATTTTCTTCAAGCTCTCCGATACTCAAAATCACATCGTATCCACTTTTTTCTAAAGCCTCCAGTAACCCTGGATGATGAGGAAGCCGATTATCAAATACATCTACACCGGATACAATGCCGTTTTCTTTCGCTGAATACGTAGGATTTACCGGTGTGATTTTGATGAGAAACTTCTCGGGATCGAAGTGTTTGATTATTATCCCTGGGTCAACAATGTTGTCTTTTGAAAGAGCAAAATTCAATGTTATCTTTCTATCTCCTTCTTTGACAAATTCCTTTCCATATTCCGCGATTTTTTCAAGGTGCCATTTTGGAACAGGTATTATTTCGTTTCGTTGCCTTAGATCTGTAGAATGGATGGAAAACTGTAACTGAAATCTTCCCCCGTAATGCCGTTCTTTTATCCAATAAAGCCTTTCAAAAAAAGCTTCCCTTCCTTTGGGAGCTATAGTTGATACAGAGGGAAGGAGGCCCGGAGCCTCGAACTCTTCTGGCAATCTATCAAGAACATCGATAACAGCATCGTTGAAAGCTGGTTCTCCCATCCTGGCGAACTGTATTTTGAACTTCTTTGATGGGACCTTTCTTCCACCAAATCTAAAGTTTACGACATATTCGATTTGTTCCAGCATTTCCTTGGCGGTAAGCTTTCCACCGTAAAAGCCCCCGGCATCACACATAGAACAACCAACAGGGCATCCAACAAGGGTTGAAATTATTATAACCTCTTTCTCATTCCTGGACAGTGGAGGCTGAATGGACTCTACAAATTCCACCTCGTTTCCCATCGAAGTTCGCCCGACGAACACTAATGCAAGTTCCTTCTTGCCGTAACATGCCACCAATTCCATGTGCAAGTTCCTCCCTACGAGTTACTCAGCCCGATAATATCCATCGCAGCGGCAACACCATCACCAATTGCAATTGAGATCTGTCCCAATCTTCCCCTTTTAGCATCACCACACAGGAACAGATTGGTCAATGAATCAGAATGCAATCCTTTAAGAAGGGCAAGATTAGGTACTCTCCCGATACTGATCAGAAAATAGTCAACGACGTATATTCCCCTATCAGTACGAGCACCATACCAATTATCCTCTATCTTCAAGATTTCAACAACAGGTTCTTTCAAATGAACCTCGACAAAATCATTTGATATAACCTTTTTTAAAAGGCGTTTAGCCACATTCTGAGGTTCTTTTTTTGTAAACAAGTGAACACGATTTCGATTTTTAGTAAGATTCAATGCACTATCGTAGGCAGCTTCTCCCGAACCTATAACGGCTATCGTTGAGTTTTTAATATGGCGCATTTTTCTGACCTCATAAAACGTTCTTTCTGGCACCTCAAAATCCGGCATGGTTCTGGGAACCGTTCCTGTTGCTAGAACCACGTACTCTGAAACTACCATACAGTCATTCGCTTCGAGAATGAAAAAGTTATCTTGATGTTGAATCTTATTTATTTGAGACATATTCACTACAATTTTAAGTCTTTGAAGATGTTTTTCGAGCTTGTTTGCAAACTCTTCCCCAGTTAACGGATCAAACCCTGGTACGTTCTCTATAAGGTTGGCATTTTTGACTGTTCCCCCGATTTCTGACTTTTCGTAGATTTCAAAGTCAACACCTGCATGTTTCAGTTGTATCGCACAAGAAATCCCGGCGGGACCGGCACCAATTATTGCGACTTTTGTTCTAAACATTCAATCAGCTCCCCGGTTGTGATCAAAGTAGAAAAACCATGTGCCAGCGTTACAAGTCCTGAAAGATGAAAAAGATCGTTCCTGGAACCTACAGCGTCCATTATCACTACTGGATTGAATCCTCTAACGAAAGCGGATCGGACAGTACTGCCCACACACAGATGAGTCATCACTCCACAAACTAACAATTGGTCTACTTCGAGTTTGCGAAGCAGATTCTCAAGTTCAGTTTTATAAAACGCATCATAGGAAGTTTTAACGATCACAGGATCATTTTCAGGACTAATAAAGAGTTCCGATAATGAGCATGTTTCATCCATCACGTGATTCCACCACTTTTTCATTGGACCATCTTTTTCGTCCACATGTCTTGTAAAAATCACCGGTATTCCTTTTTCCCGGCAACTTTTCACTATTTTCTCTATTTTTGGGAAGATTTTTTTCGAGATGGTTAAGTGAACAGGAGATTTTCTATCGAAAAAAAAAAACGTTGCACATCTACAACAAGAAGCGCAGGATTTTTTAATGCCAAAAAAGGATGACGTATTCTTAACTCCTCTATTTGTTTCTGAATGACCTCGTAATCAAAGGATCCGTCTTTCCCGCCGAAATTACTCAATCAGAATTCACTCCTTAAAAACTTTTCAAAGAAAGGGCTTTATTAGTATTTTGCCATGAAATAGAATATTTTGCTTTACGGTGAGAAATGATAAAATTTTAATGGAGGTGAAAATGTGAAGACTATACTCAAAAATATCAGCTATCTTGCTACAATGGACAATTCGATGTCAGAACTTACCGATGCGTACATAGTCATCGACAACAATATTATCACTGCCGTTGGTAGTGGAGAAGCTCCAAAAGGTGATCGTGAGTTTGATATGTCCGGGCGTGTGGTGCTTCCGGGATTTGTTAATACTCACCATCACCTTTATCAATCGCTTTTCAGAAATGTACCCGCTGTTTCATCCGCCAAACTTTTCGACTGGCTCGTTTATCTGTATGAACTGTGGAAAAATATAGACAACGAAGCTGTTTACGTAAGCGCTGCGGTGGGAATATATGAAATGATGTCCACAGGTGTTACAACCACCACCGATATGCTTTATCTTCACCCGAAAGGAAAAGAAAGGTTCATAGATTCTGAAATTGAAGCTGCTATGCGTTGCGGCGTAAGGTTCCATCCAACGCGCGGTTCAATGTCACTTTCCAAAAAAGATGGGGGGCTCCCCCCGGATTCAGTGGTTCAAACGGAAGAAAAAATTATCGAGGACTCCATTCGTTTGATTGAGAAGTACCATGACAAAGATAAATACGCTATGGTAAGAATCGCCCTTGCTCCCTGTTCACCGTTCTCGGTTACAGAAGAATCGATGATTAAAACACTCGAACTAGCTGAAAAATATGACGTATTGTTACACACCCATCTTGCCGAAACCAAGGATGAGGAAGAATATTGTCTCGAAACCAAGGGATTGAGGCCAGTCGATTACATGGAAAAAATAGGATGGCTGAATCCCAGAGTCTGGTTCGCACACCTTGTGTGGCTTTCAGATGAGGATATAAAGAAACTTGCAGATAATGACTGTGGAATGGCCCATTGTCCAACTTCCAACATGAGGCTTGGCTCCGGAATAGCTCCGGTGAAAGAAATGAAGGAAGCGGGAATCAGAATCGGGCTGGCCGTTGATGGAAGTGCTTCGAACGACACGGGTAACATGTTACACGAAATAAGAAACGCCATGCTACTTCAACGTGTTTCAAAAGGTGCGGATGCACTCACTCCACGCGATGTCCTTTACATGGGAACGATGGGCGGCGCAAAAGTTTTGAGGATGGATGATTATATTGGTTCAATAGAACCGGGTAAAGCAGCAGATATTATTGCATTCGATCTGAACGTCCTCTCTCTTGCTGGCGGTCTGGCGGATCCAATAGGTGCAATCGTCATGTGTGACCCCGGTAAGGCAGACTTCGTCATGATAAATGGAAAAGTGAGAATTGAAAATGGAAAGATCAATGATACCGAACTTCCGGAACTGATAAGAAAACAGAACGAGATATCACACAGACTATTAAACCAATCGTAAAAAGTTAAAGCTCCCCATCAGGGGAGCTTTTTAATAATCCCCTATCAAAACCGCAACTCCAACCAATCCACTTCCGGCATGAACCAGCAACGCTGAAGAAAGTTTTCCGGTCAAAACCATTTTAGGTTTCAATTCATTGAGCTTTTCCTTTATCTGTTCCGCGTATTTTTTTGTCGCCGGATCATCACCAGAAATGTAAACAGCGATAGCTTCTATACTTTTGTTAAATACAAAATTCATCACTTTTTCCATAACAAGCTTGACTGCCCTATTCATTCCCCGAGCTTTTGCAACAGTGTAATATATTCCATCCTCGTCAATGGATATAACGGGTTTTATTTTCAACAGTTCGCCTACCGTTGCACTAACCCGTCCTATCCTCCCACCAGCTTTCAAAAATTTTAAAGTTGGGATGGCAAAATAAACACCTATTCTGTCTTTCAATACCTTTTTCAACTCAGCAACAATATCTTCAAATGCCATCTTTTTCTTCTCTATCAGCTGCAATGCCTTATAGATAAGCAGCCCTGAACCGATGGAAATACTCCGAGAATCAATTGCAGCTATCTTGACAGGATATTTCTCCATAACGCTTTCGCCAGCTCTTCTGAAGAGGTTGTATGTCCCGCTCAAGCCACTTGAAATATTGATCGAAATTATCTCGCTGTATCCTTTTTCGATCAAAGACACAAAGGCTTCTTCGACCTCGGATTGGGGTGGAAGTGAGGTTTTTGGAATCTTTTCCTCCATATAGCTCAGCAGCTCTCCTTCGCTGATTTCAATACCATCACGATAACTCTTGTCATCCAAAACAACTCGCAACGGCACCACTCTTACATTTTCCTTATTTTTAAGTTCTTCAGGTAAATCCGTCCCTGAATCGCAAACAATTCCTATCATATTTTCATCCCCTTAAACAAAGATGCTACTCTAAAATCATACCACAATAAAAAAGCGTCCACCTACTGGTGGACGCTCTTAATAACCGCAACGATTATCTGATTGGTTTAACATTTATCGCCTGAGGACCTTTTGGGCCTTCGCCAATCTCGAACTCGACTCTCTGACCTTCATCGAGAGTCTTGAATCCGTCGACTTCAATAGCTGAAAAATGAACAAACACGTCTCCACCTTCGTCCTTGGTGATGAAACCATAACCCTTACTGCTGTTGAACCACTTAACTGTACCTGTCATCGATTTGTTTCCTCCTTGAAACTACCTTGCACATATTGCAAAGTTAATATTCTATCCCTTGCGGGACAACCTACTATACCACGGAGACTCAAAAGAAACAAGTAAACAATAAGTAAATCTGTTTAAAAGTTTAACGCTTCATCGCCACAAGAATTTCGACAAGTTGCACGTTGGCAGCTCCACGAAAAGCTCGGTACACTTCTCTCTATATTGTGTTTATGTAACATTTTCCATTGCATCTCTAGCAATCAGGTTACTACCGTTACCGGGTTATGGTATCATATTACTGTAAAAAACGTGCATAATTTCACAAATTCACAAGGAGGTACCGAGATGGCCAGAAATTATATCTCCGTAATTTTAGTTACTTTTCTAATCTGGCTTGGACTCACAGCAAGCTTTGCACCAGGGGAAATAATAACGGGATTGGCAGTTTCCATGATAGTCGCTCAGCTCTTGGGCAGGTACGCACGATTTAACCTCCGAGTCGATCTCCCCATCCGCATTGTGAAATACCTGTTCATGTATCTTCCGCTGTTCATAGTCGAGATGATAAAAGCAAATCTTGACGTTGCACGACGCGTTTTGAATCCAAAACTTCCCATTAACCCGGCTATCGTGAAAATCCCCACGAACCTGAAAGGAGATTTCTCTAAGCTAACTCTCGCCAATTCTATAACGCTGACTCCAGGCACATTGACTGTAGATATGGATGAAGAAAATCTCTACGTTCATTGGATCGATGCTAAAAGTCTCGATCCCAATGAAGCAAAAAAGATTATCTCTGAAACCTTTGAGCGCAAGATTGGGGGGATATTCGAATGATTTTGTTTATCTTCCTTGTGCTTGTTGCTTTAGGCTTTATTCTGGCTTTATTTAGAGTTTTTGTTGGTCCAACAGTTCCAGATAGAATCGTTGCACTCGATACACTCAACGTTATCGTTACCGGCGCAATCGCGTTGTTCGCGCTGATTGAGAATAATGAACTGTTTCTTGATATCGCTCTGGCTTACGCGATACTGGCGTTCCTGGAAACTGTTGTTGTAGCCAGATATCTGGAGGGGAGAAAATGATTTTAGATGTTATAGGTTACATATTACTGGGTGTGGGATCCATTTTTTACCTCCTCGGTGGGCTTGGAATTCTCAGAATGCCGGATATATACAACAGATTGCAAGCAGGAGCGAAAGCAACAACCCTTGGTGCATTTTCTTTCATTCTTGGAGTTGGTTTGATCAGGCCTGAATGGCTCCTCAAAAGCATCATAATAATTATCTTCATTGCAATCACCAACCCCGTCGGGAGTTCTGCATTGGCTCGCGCGGCACTGAAATCAGGAATAAAGCCGGTGAAGGGTACAAATCTTGACGCCTATCAGCCGGAAAATGATATTGAGGATGGTGATAAAACATGACCGTTCTTTCATTTATCATCGGTGTGATAGTCATCGTTGGGGCTATTATAGCCATAGAAACGAAAAATCTCCTGACTTCTGTTGTTATGCTCTCACTTGTGAGCCTTCTATCAGTGGTTTTATTCATCTTTATGAAGGCGCCTGATGTTGCCATCACTGAAGTTTCCGTTGGTGCAGGCCTTACGACAGCCATATTCCTCCTCACGTTGAAGAGGATTGGAAGGAGAGAGTCGAAATGAAAAGGATAGTTGCAGGGTTACTGGCCTTTCTTCTCCTCTTGATTTTCTTTAGTGTTTTGGATACGGACGGAACATATGATGGAATTCCAAGTTTTGGAAAGGTGAATCTTCAAGAAAGAGTTTCAGCACGTTATATCTCCAAAAGTGTAAATTCTCAGGAAGAACAGATAATCCGTTATGGTGAAACCAAAGACCCGGAAAGCGGCGAGGCAAACATTGTCACTTCTGTTGTTGTCAACTACCGTTCTTTCGATACTCTTGGCGAGGTTACCGTTCTTTTCCTGTCGGCTGCAGGTGTTGGTTTTTTCCTTGGCTCCGGGTTGAAACGACAGAGCTCCTCTGTTCCGATAAATCCAATTGTTAAGTTAGCTTCCCAACTTATAGTTCCAATCCTGGCAGTTTTTGGTGCATACATCTTCATTCACGGACATTTAACGCCTGGTGGCGGATTTCCCGGCGGTACAATTATAGCCACCATAGCACTCTTAACACTACTTGTAGATGATAAAAAACTTCTATCTCCTTTCCTAAAAGTCTTTGAGGGACTGGCTGGCCTTATGTATGTTGGCATTGGCGTTATCGGCCTGCTGGTTGCCGGTAGCTTCCTCCAGAATTTCCTGCCAACTGGAACTGTCGGAAATCTGTTGAGTTCAGGAGTTATCCCAATTGTTTATTCCATTATTGGCATAAAGGTTGGTGCCGAATTGTCTGGAGTCATTGGAGACTTCTTCTCTGAGGGGGGAGCAAAATGATACAGTATTTTTCCATCATTTTATTTGTATTGGGAATCTACGGATTACTTACACAAAAAAACCTTGTGAAGATGGTTGTCTCTCTAAACATTATGGATGTTGGTATAAATCTATTCATAATTTCTTTAGGCTATGTTGATGGTGGCAAGGCCCCTATACTTTCACCCTGGACACCAGAAAGCACATTGAATTTTGTCGATCCTTTACCACAGGCGCTAGTGCTTACCGCGATTGTGATTGGCGTTGGGATCACCGCTCTTGCACTTTCTTTGATCATAAAAATACACAGAACATACGGTTCTGTCGATCTGGATGAAATAAGGGGGAATGTCAAATGAACCCGGTTTGGTTGATTGCTGTTCCTCTTTCGTTAGCTTTCCTTGGGATATTTTCCGGTAACATATCAAGAATCCTTTTATGGATTGCCGCAATTTCAAACAGTATCATCAGTATAAAGATTGCTACGATATCAGGCACCACAAGCTTTGTAATAGGTGGGTGGAAACCACCTTTTGGTATAAATCTTGTGGTAGATGATGGAACAAAATTGATAGTTGTCGCGGTTAACATTATCTTTCTACTGGCATTATTAGCAACTTCAACTGAAAAACTGAAATCATCTTTAAAGCTTTCAGTTGTCTATATGCTTTCTCTCGCCGCTTTGAACGGGATCGTATTGACCGGTGATCTTTTTAACCTCTTTGTGTTTTTAGAGATCGCTTCCATTTCCGCCTACATCATCGCTGCAAGTTCACAACGCAATGAAAGCAAATTCGCAGCGTTTAAATACCTCATTATTGGTTCTGTTGGTTCCGCTTTATATCTTCTTGGAACATCTATGCTTTACGCAACCTACGGAACTCTAAACATGGCAGACATTTCTCAACACATGAAGACAGGCATGATACATCCCAATGTTTTAACCGTTGTCAGTCTCCTTTATCTTTTTGGACTTGGAGTGGAAGCAAAATTATTCCCTCTCAACGGCTGGGTTCCAGATGTGTACTCTTACGCTTCACAAAGGGCAACTACCATTCTGGCGACAGCTTTTCCGGTTGTCATGATTTTTGCCTTCTCAAGGATCTTTGTAACTGTTATAGGTTTTGGAGAGGTTCAAAGTTTGATAATAATTCTTGGGTTGCTCACGGTGGTAATTGGCGAAGTCATTGCATTTAGCCAGAAAAAATTAAAAAGAATGCTCGCTTATTCGAGTATAGCTCAGGCAGGGCTCGCACTTCTGCTGATCGGGATTGGAACTGAAAGTTCGATGACAGGCGCTTTCATGCTGTTGATAAACAACTCGATTTCCAAATTGATCCTCTTCTCCATAGCTGGATATATAATCTCTACAATTTCCGATGACTCTTTTGAAAAGGTAGCGGCTTTCGCAAGTAAATCCCGAATCTCAGCTTTGTTGTTCACAGCAGGAGCGCTCTCTGTAATCGGAATGCCCCTGTTTTTTGGATTCAGAGCTAAATTGCTGATAATCGAATCGACCATAAGCTATAACCTCTGGGTACCAGTCGTTTTCCTTGTAACCGCTTTAATAGAAGCTGTTTATTATTTTAGATGGATTTTCAACATCTATCGACCAGATACCGCCGATAGTATACACAAAAAATTGCCAGTAAGAACGCTGATAGCAGGTTCGATACTCGTTGTCATGATAATTATTCTAGGAATAGCTTCACAAGGAGCTTTTGAAGTATTTGAAAAAGCTGGAACAGCCATACTCGATAGCTTATCCTATGCTTCTACGGTTCTTCTGGGAGGGATTTGAATGAGTTTAACCGTTCTCCTGACAATTAGTTTGATATCAGCACCGATTCTATACCTTCTGGCAAAAGTAAACAAAAACTTCGCATATACGGTTTATGCGTTGATACAGCTTTTCGCATTTTCTGCGATATTTTTTAACTGGATCTATATTCCCGAGCATTCGGGATTGAGAATTTTTTCCAACCTCGAACTGACGTTCAATGCCTCTATCTTGAATAGATTTTTTGCCTCAGTTACTATGCTAATAATCTCAATGACTGCGGTATTCATGCTTTCGATCAAGAAAAAGAAAGAAATGAAGTTAATGCTTTTGAGTCTTGTAAGTACCGGTGTAATCGGAAGTATGCTATCGAATGATTTCCTGACATTACTTATATTTTGGGAGTTAACAACATGGTCCTCATTGATCATGATTGTCCTCGATAAAAAGATAGCCTGGAAGGAAGCTCTCAAGTATGTAGCAGTCGGTTCAATAGGAACCTATTCAATGATGTACGCAGTATTTCTTCTTTACAACCGCTTTGGAACGCTCATCTATACAGATGTTGCAAATGAACTTATGAAAACTTCTGGAGGATTTCAACTGTTAATCTTCATTTTATTAGCGGTAATGGCTTTTGCAAAAGCTGGAAGTTTTCCATTGCACATCTGGTTGAGGGGAGCACATTCCTCCGCTCCGGACGAATTCAGCTCTATACTATCAGGAGCTTTAACGAAAATGGGAGCTTTCTTGATGTTCATCGTCGTTGCGGTACTTCCATCGACTAAATTTTTTGCATGGATGCCTGAGGTTCAGGGAATTCCGCTGCCAAACTATATACTCGCCCTTCTAAGTGGCATCTCGATAATCGTCGGTACGGTGATGGCAATCCGAATGGAAGACGCCAAGCAATTGATCGCTTTTTCTACAGTAAGTAATTCCGGATATATTTTGATGGCACTAGCCATAGGCGGGCCGTATGCCACTGCTGGGGGATTGATGCATGTTCTAAATCACGCGCTTGCCTCTTCAGCTATGTTTCTCGCCATAGCGGCTGTTGCTCATCGAACAGGAACAACTAAGATGCACGAAATGGGTGGTTTGATTTTCAGAATGCCTTTCACTTTCACGGCTTATCTTGTAGCAATAATCTCCATTGCCGGGATACCACCAATGAGTGGCTTCGCTTCGAAATGGTTGATATACCAACAATTGGTACGTAATGGTTTACCATTCCTTGCTTTTATGGCGTTCTTTGGAAGCATCGGTTCTTTCATGTACGTGTTCAAACCTCTTGCCGGCATATTCCTTGGACAGTTGAAACCACAACATAAGAACATAAAAGAGGCACCGATACCGATGCTGGTATCTATGATGGTTCTCACTCTTCTAACGATATTCTGGGGAATACTTCCCAGCAACGCTATATCATTCACGAATAAAATAAGTGAACAGGTTGGAATCGCCACGATAAAAACAACCTTTTCTGAAATCTTTGCTTCAACCGGAAAATGGGATTCAATCATAGTTGTAACGGTGTTCACCATAGGTTTTGTTATAGCATTTGTTATAAGTGCTCTCGCAAAGAAGCCAAAAAAGGTAGATTTAATGGATACATACACAGGTGGGGAGTTCATTTACACTGCGGAACTCTATCACTTTTCTTACAAAATGTACCGTTCATTCGACAGAATGTTCGAACGCTGGCCTTTGATGGAAAAATGGCTTGAAAATACGTCTTATAAACTGAGAGAACTTGGAGCCTTTTTCCGTAGCCTCTTCTATCCTTCAAGCCCACAAGGCTATGTAACTTTGAGCATTCTTGCAATACTAACAGCCTATTGGTGGTTGAGGTGATAGCATGACAGTGATAAAAAGTATTGGATTACTTTTATTAGCTTTCGTTTATACGATAACGCTGGAAGGTATTGCCAGAAAAATAGTTGCAAGGATAGAAAGAAGGTACGGCCCTCCTTTCTGGCAAAATTTCATCGATATCTTCAAAGCGCTGACAAAACATAGTATCTCCCATGGGTTTATCTTCGATTTTGGTGTATGGATGGCGCTGGGTGGAACTATTGCAACTGTGCTATTCATTCCTGCCGGGTCGCTCGTTGTATTCCCGGGGCTTGATAATATCTTCGTAGTTATATACGTGCTTGCCATAGGTCTTCTGGGTATGGCCATGTCGGCCGTGGGCTCTGGTAACCCCAACGCGTCGATAGGTATTGGGCGTGCTCTTACCCAAATGCTTGGTTACGAGCTCCCCTTTCTTATAGTTATCCTCGGTATTCTGTTTGAGAACAGGACGTCATCGATCTCAGCAATCGTGGACAAGCAGATCGAAGCCGGAGTTTATAACGCATGGATAATGCCAATAGGGGCGGTTGTGGCTTTCATATCGCTAATGGGAATGTTGGGCAAGAAACCCTTTGATTCTTTCATTGCACCTGCTGAAATCGCATCAGGTCCATTGGTAGAGTACAGTGGTAAATTCCTTGGTTTGCTGATGATTCAACACGCATTTGCCGTGTTTATTGAGATATCGCTCTTTGTTAACTTCTTCCTTGGTGGTGGAAGAACCGTATGGGAATTTCTCGCAAAATTCTTTGTTGTCTTTTTCATTCTTGTAATTATTTCTGCTGTGCTACCAAGGTTCAGAGTAGAGCAAGCAGTGAAATATTACTGGAAATGGCCGTTGATTTTGGCCTTCGTTCAAACGATCGTCGTTATCTTCTGGTAAGGAGGTGCAATGAATGAACGCTGAAAAATCTGCTTGGAATAAAGTGGCAAACATGCTTCGTGCCCGCTCGTTATGGATGCTTTATTACTGTACCGGATGCGGTGCAATCGAACTACCGCCAACGATGACCGCAAGATTCGATATGGAACGTTTTGGAATCGGTCCAATGGCAACTCCAAGGCAAGCTGATATATTGTTGATAACCGGTTATTTGAGTACGAAAACTCTAAGAAGGGTTATCTATACATACGAACAGATGCAGGCACCAAAATATGTAGTAGGATTCGGTTCCTGTACCATCAACGGAGGCATTTACTTCGATTCCTACGCAACTATAAACAGACTCGACCTTTATTTGCCTGTTGACTTATATCTGGCTGGTTGTATGCCCAGGCCTGAGGCCATAGTGAACGGTTTCAAAGAATTGATGAAAAAGATCGATCGTGGCGAAGCCACCGGCTGGAAAACTTATCAGGAAAACTATGAATGGTACAAAAAGAATCAATTAAAAGCCCTCGGGGAGGTGTACGTGCACGATGAATTCCATGAATGAACTGATAAAAGAAGTCGAAAACTTATTTGGCACCATAAAATTAAATCAAATCGCTGAAAGAAAATACACTGTTGACACTGATCTAAAAGACCTCATTTCTATTCTGGAACTGTTCAAGCTGAAGGGATGGAATCATCTGTCCCTCATATCCTGTGTGGATTGGATCGATGATAATCAGTTTGAACTGATTTATACACTCTTCAATTGGGAAAATGGCATTACATTGATGGTAAGCACAAAGATTTCTAGAGAAACTCCCGTTGCGCCAACGGTGATGGGATTATGGCCAACAGCACGTTTCTACGAAAGGGATATTCACGAATTTTTCGGCGTGAAGTTCGATGGAAACGATGACATGAAACCGCTCATACTTGAAAACTGGAAAGACATCCCACCGATGAGAAAAGATTTCGATCCCCATAAATTCTCAAAGGAAAACTTCCCTGACAGAACATATGATGTTGATTTTATTCCAGAAGGAAGTGAAAAAGATGGGTAAAGAGGTCAAACTTTTTATCGGTCCGAACCACCCTGGAATGCACGGGAATTCCAGCGTACATATCTATGTTGAAGGTGACACCGTGGTCAAGGCACGATTAGTGCCCGGATTTCTTCATCGAGGGTTCGAAAAGCTTATGGAAAGAAGGAATTGGTTCCAGAATCTCGCTTTGATTCCAAGAATATGTGTTCCAGAACCGGACATAAATGAAATGGTATTCGCAATGGGAGTGGAAACTCTTGCTGGCATCGAGGTCCCGGAGAGAGCTCACTGGATTCGAATGATTATCCTTGAGCTAGCAAGAATGGCTGCACATCTAATGGCGATGGGAGGCATTGGAGGAGCTACCGGCCTCTATGCGATGCCGCAATGGACTCTGGCAGATAGAGATAGAATTCTGGACATCTTTGAAAAAATTACAGGCGCAAGAATCTATCATATGTATATAATCCCCGGAGGAGTTAGAAAGGATCTTCCAGAAGGAATTGAAGAAGAAATCGAAGCTCTTCTGAACTATTTTGAAAGCAGGAGAACGGAATATGAAAATCTCCTCTTAAAAAACCGGGTAATACATACACGTACCAAAGGGCTCGCAGTCCTTACAAAAGAGGAAGCATTAAAAATCGGTGTGACCGGTGTGGGGCTCAGAGCTACCGGAGTCCCTTATGATATCAGAAAAGTTGACCCTTATGCCCGCTATGCTGACGTAGAGTTCGATGTTCCCACAGCGACAGAAGGGGATGCTTATGCGCGGTTCTCTTTGAAATATCTCGAATTTTTACAGAGTATTCGAATAATAAGACAGTGTTTGAAAAAGATGCCCAAAGGTCCCGTAAACGTCAGGGTATCACGCGGAAGTGCGTTGCGTTGGAGAGTACCTGCAGGCAAAGTTTACTCCCATATAGAATGTTCGAGAGGCGAATATGGATATCTCATCGTTTCTGATGGTGGAGAAAAACCTTACAGAGTTCATGTAAGAGGCGCTTCCTTCCCACAGGGGCTATACGGTATTGAAAAGCTACTTCCGGGGACAAGAATCGAAGATGTGGCTCTCTGGTTAGGAACAATGGACTTCTGTCCACCGGAAATCGACAGATAAGGGAGGAGATGCGATGAATGCGAAAGAGATTTTCAAAAAAACCTTTTGGGGTCCAACTATCGCATGGAAATATCTATTTGCGAAACCTATAACCATTACAGTCCCCAAGGTCTATCGCGAAGCAGCCGAAAGATACCGGGGGTTTCATATAAACGATTGGGAACTATGTACTGGTTGTGGAACCTGTTCGAAAATTTGCCCGACAGACGCTATAAAGATGATCCCTGTTGATATAGAAACAGAACCAGGTGAGAAAGCAGAGAAACCTGCCATCGATTATGGGCGTTGTTCTTTTTGTGGAATGTGTGTTGATATATGTACCACCGGTTCTCTGAAAATGACCAGGGAGTATATACATATCTCCGATAATCCAAATACGTTCTTTTTCATGCCGGAAAGCGATGGTATTCATCACAACAATTTTCCAATTGGCTACGTGCGTGATGAAGATTCCGAGTTGCTCGATCTTGAAAGGGTTGAAATGGAAGAGATTCCTGGAGCAGAACGGGTTAACAGTTTTATAGAATTCGTAAAGGGATACTCCAAAGAACAGGCAATCGCAGAAGCCGCGAGATGTGTTGACTGCGAACTTTGTACGGATGTCTGTCCTGCACATATGGATATCCCGGAATACATCGAAACCGTGTTCAACGACGACCTTAAACGAGGTGTCGAGTGGATTTACAAAACCAATCCGCTTCCCGGTGTCTGTGGTAGGGTATGTACCCACAACTGTGAGGCCGTATGTTCCATAGGTCATAGAGGTGAAGCTGTTGCAATAAGATGGCTAAAACGCTATATTATCGATCAAACACCTGT
Source organism: Kosmotoga olearia TBF 19.5.1 (assembly GCF_000023325.1). Lineage (NCBI taxonomy): Bacteria > Thermotogati > Thermotogota > Thermotogae > Kosmotogales > Kosmotogaceae > Kosmotoga > Kosmotoga olearia. The sequence goes on along the minus strand of NC_012785.1, from coordinate 2,181,586 downwards.
CGAAGAGATTAAAAAAGTAGCTAACGAAGAAATTATCAAAAAAGCCAACAAAAAAGTTGCAATTATCGGTTCTGGTCCTTCCGGATTAGCAGCTGCATATTATCTTTCACTTATGGGATACAAAGTCACGATATTCGAAGCTAAACCAAAAGCTGGTGGTGTCATGAGATACGGTATACCACGTTACCGTCTTCCTGATGAGGCCCTGGACAAGGATATCGAAGTGATTCAATCTCTAGGAGTAGAAATTAAGTTAAATACAACTGTTGGAAAAGACGTAACCCTGGAGCAGTTGAAGAAAGAATATGATGCCGTTTTCCTCGGTACTGGATTCACCATTGGAAAAAGTACAAAAATTCCAGGAACCGAACATGAAAAAGTTATTCAAGCTCTACCCCTCCTGGAAAAAATCAGGGATTATTTGCGTGGAGAAGGCGAGAAACCGGAGATTCCCAACAGTTTGATCGTTATAGGCGGTGGAAATGTCGCAATGGACGTTGCCAGAAGCATGGCGAGACTTCAGAAAATGGAAGGAAAAGAAGTTAATGTTAAGGTGGTATGCCTGGAAACCATGGAAGAAATGCCAGCAGATCTTGAAGAAATTGTAGAAGGAAAAGAAGAAGGAATTCTATTCTTCCCCTCTCGAGGTCCTAGTGAAGTCATTGTAGAAAACGGAGAAATCAAAGGACTCAAAACAGTTTGCTGTACAAGTGTTTTCGATGAGAATGGTAGATTTAACCCAACTTTCGATGAAAAAGACGTTATTATTATCGAGGGTGATATGATTGTAGAAGCCATCGGTCAAGCTCCTGACTACAGCTATCTGCCAGAAGAACTTAAGAGTAAACTTGAATTCACGCGTGGAAGAATTCTAGTGAATGAGTACGGTCAGACAAGTATTCCATGGCTTTTTGCTGGTGGTGATATCGTTCATGGCCCCGATATTATTAATGGTATTGCAGATGGTCATAGAGCGGCTGAAGGTATTGATCGTTATTTGAACCAGTAAGTTAATGATAAAAAGCGCGCCAAAGGCGCGCTTTTTATTGGCTATAAAGGTGACATCTCACGGTTCGTGTATCACTGAGCATTACTTCTTCAGGCATTTCCTTTTTACATATATCCATGGCATACGGACAACGCGGATGAAAGTAACATCCTGAAGGAAGTTCAACCGGATTCGGAACTTCTCCAGAAGGAATAATTTTTTCCTTTTTTATATCCGGATCAGGTTCTGGAACAGCTGATATTAATGCCTTGGTGTATGGATGAGCTGGATTGGTATAAATCTCTTCAAAAGAACCAATTTCTATTATCTTTCCAAGATACATTACCGCGATACGGTCACATATGTACTTTGTGGTGGCAAGATCATGGGTAATGAAAAGATATGTCAGGTTGAACTCCTCTTTTAACTTAAGCATCAAGTCGAGTAACTGAGACCTCACAGACACATCTAACATTGCCACTGCCTCGTCGGCAACAACAAATTTCGGATGTGTGATAAGTGCTCTGGCAATAACAACCCTCTGCCGTTGCCCTCCTGATAGCTCTCTCGGATAACGCCTATAAAAATCTTCGGCAGGCTCGAGGTTTACCCTCTTTAACATATCCAGAACACGTTCGTACCGTTCCTGTTTGCTGCCTATGTTATGAATATCAAGGGGATGCTTTATAGCTTCTCCTATCTTCATATAGGGGTTCAATGATGCCAGAGGATCCTGAAAAATGACCTGAATTTCCTTTCTCAATCTACGTAAAGATTCCTTATCCAGCGTAGTGAGTTCAATACCATTATATTTTATACTCCCGGACGTCGGCTCAATAAGCCGTAAAACTAACCTTCCTGTTGTTGTTTTACCACTTCCAGATTCCCCCACCAACCCAAGAGTCTGACCTTCAAGAATGGTAAAACTTATATCATTCACCGCATGAACATACTTCCGTTCTTTTGTAATTAGCTTTTTTAAGAGAGGTTCTTTAACAGGAAAATGTTTTACCAGGTTTTTAACCTTGATGAGTTCTTTCACTTTTGAACCACCTCACTGTTGTACAGCCAACACTTGACCATTCTCCCATCTTCGGTCCACACTTCAGGTGGAGTGGCTTGCGAACAAACCTTCAAAGCTTTCGGACAACGTTCGGAAAAACGGCAACCTGGTGGCGGGGTCATCAAACTTGGCGGTGTCCCCGGAATATAGCGTAGACTCTTATCATTAAGGTTTGTATTTGGAATGGATTCAAGCAGGGAGCGGGTATATGGATGAAGTGGGGCTTTATAGAGTGAGCGTTTATCTGAATACTCCACAAGGTGTCCCCCATACATTACCCCTATGTTATCCGCCGTCTCTGCAACAACTCCTAAATCATGGGTTATGAGGATCATCGCGGTATTGAACTTTGTTTGCAAGCTCTTCAAAAGCTCGAGAATCTGTGCTTGAACAATAACGTCAAGACTAGTAGTCGGCTCATCTGCTATAACAATTTTTGGATTTAAAACCAGCGCTAAGGCTATCATCACGCGCTGTCTCATCCCACCGCTCAACTGGAAAGGATAGTCTTCTAAACGATTAGCTGAAATACCAACATTCTCCAAGGCTTTTGCTGCCATGTTATATGCCTCTTCCTTTTCGATATCAATAAGATGAGTTTGTATTGTTTCTATAAAGTGATCTTTCAGTCTCATAACAGGATTTAATGAAGTCATGGGGTCCTGAAAGATCATAGATATTTCCTTGCCACGTATTTTTCTCAACGTTTTTCTATCCAGTGAAACTAGATCTTTTCCATCAAAAAGAATTTTTCCTGTTACCTTCGTCTCTTTTGGAAGAATACCGAGAATCGCTCCACCAAGGGTTGATTTACCACATCCGGATTCCCCGACGATCCCAAGTGTTTCTTTGTCTCCCAGGTTCAAGCTTAGATCTTCAATTGCCAGGACACGCCCTTCGCGAGTTTTATATCTGACACTCAGGTTTCTAAGCTGCAACAGATTCATTATCTCACCTCCTGGTCTCGCCAACGTTCGGATTCAGATACTCGTTCATTCCTTCACTGAACATACTGAATCCAAGAACAAGTGTAATAATAGCGAGACCGGGGAACAAAATCATCCACCAGTAATTTAACAACAGAAATCTCTGGCCATTTGACAAATCATAACCCCAGTCAGGTGTGGGTGGAGCTATTCCAAGACCTAAGAAACTGAGCCCCGCTTCTGTCATGATGGCATCTGCAAGATTCATGGACAAAACCACCACAACTGAAGGTAAAACATTGGGCAATATGTACTTCATTACGATCGTTGAATTCTTCGCACCGATTGCTCTTGCAGCTTCAACGAAAAGCTGGTCTTTCAATGAAGTAACCTGATTTCTTATGACTCTAAAATACGTTGGTGCATATATTACAGCTATCGATAACGCAACGTTTATAACTCCAGGCCCGAGCACAGCGGCAATTGCAATAGCAAGAATTAAACCCGGAAAAGAATATATGGCGTCCATAAACATCGTGAGTATCCTGTCGAATACACCGCCTATATAACCGGAAATGAGACCCAGAGGAATGCCAATCGCAGCAGCCACCGCAACAGCCAGGAGCGCTATTTGCAATGCTATCCTTGCACCATATATAATTCTGCTCAGTACATCGTAACCGAGATTTGTGGTTCCGAAGAGGTGCTCTTTCGACGGCGGCATAAACGCCCTGCCGGTTCTCTTTACGGGATCATAAGGGGCAACATAAGGTGCAAAGATCGCCATAATAACATATGTCGCAAGAATCGCTATCCCGATGAACGCCATTATGCCAGATTTATCACCGAAAAACCTTTTTAAAGATTTGCCAAGTCTATACGTTGGGCTCCACTGAAGTTCATTCACAGGACAATCACCCCTAATATCTTACCCTTGGATCTACGAGAGCATTAACTATGTCCACAACAATACTTATAACAATCACGATAATAGCGTAAACCGCTATGGTACCCTGTATCGCAGGGAAGTCTCTGTAACGTATCTTCTCAACGAGATAACTCCCTATTCCAGGCCATGCAAAGGTGGTTTCCGTAAGTACCGCTCCCGCCATCAGGGCTGCAAATTGAAGTCCCATAACTGTCATTATGGGAACAAAAGCGTTTTTTAATGCGTGTTTGTAAATAACCCTGCTTTCTTTGATTCCTCTCGCCCTTGCGGCCTTTACGAAGTCCTGAGACAACATGACTACCATATTGGATCGTACCATTCTAAGGAAAACACTCGAAATTATTAAGCCCAATGCTACACTGGGCAGAATGATATGCAGGAAAGCATCCTTCAAAGCGGGAATATTCCAGGTTATCAGGGAATCGAGGAGGTAAAGCCCTGTAATCTTCTCTGGTCTCAAAAGCGGGGAAATCCTACCAGCTATCGGTAACCATTTCAGTTTTACACCGAACAACCATTGAAACAGCATCCCCAGCCAGAAAACGGGGATCGAATATATGAATATGGCGTACATTCGTCCGGCTACATCTATCACCCCACCATGATGCCGCGTGGCCTCAGCCCCCCAGAAGATACCTATGATTAAGGCTATTCCGAAGCCAAAGATGGTGAGCTCGATGGTAGCCGGGAGTTTCCTTGCTATCTCTTCAGAGATGGGTCTTTTCGTCAGAGCTGACCTACCGAGATCCCCCTTCAATACTCCAATGATGTAATCTCCAAACTGTTGAATGATAGGTTTATCGTATCCTAACTCATGCCTCTTTTGTTCGATAACCTGAATAGGAGCTTTACCTCCGAGCATTGCGAGCACTGGATCTCCAGGCAAGATTCTCAGAACGATGAATATCAAAAGAAGTAGTATGAAGAACATTGGTATTGCCAAAAGTATTCTGGTAATCACGTACCATTTCAACGACACGGCAACCCCTCCTGCACAATACAAAAAACCCGGGCCGGGAAAGGCCCGGGTTAAAAATCAACTTATTCTTCTACATAAAGCAAATAGTATCTGAAGATCTGAGAAGGTTCCAGTACAACACCTTTGACGTAAGGATAAGAGACACAGTACTGCTTACCCTGCCACAGAGGAATGTAAGGAACGTCTATGGCGAGGATTTTTTGCACGTCTTTGTTTATGCTGGTTCTTGTCTCAATATCAGAGTATTTTCTCGCCTGAAGCATGAGATTTTCTACAAAGGGACTCTCATAGAAAGATCCCATGGATGCGGCTCCTGATTTTGAAAGGAACGGCCACAGATAATCGTCAGGATCAAGGTAGTCAGGATACCAGCCAAGCAAGAATGCTCCAATTGAACCGCTGACAAAGTAGTCGATATAGGTTGCCCATTCGGCGTATTTGATATCGACCTTGACAAGACCCGTTTCCTCTATGGAAGCCTTTAGAACCTGGGCAACATCCGCTTCGGTTGAACCATAATGGCTGGGTGTGTACCAAAGGGTTATCTCGAGCGGGTTGGATTCAGAGTAGCCAAGTTCTCTCAAAAGCTCTCTTGCCTTTGCAAGATCGCGTTTTGGCATCACATCAAGATGAGACCACATTCCAATTGGTACAAGGGTGTAAAGAGGTTCAACAGTATTCGCAAACACATCACTCACGATAGCATCCCTATCCACAGCGTAAGCGAGAGCTTTTCTGACTTTTACGTTGTCGAATGGGGGCATCTTTACATTGAGCACCAGCTCACGAATTGCAGGACTCTGACCTTCGTAAACCACGTATCTCGGATCCATTTTCAGGATAAGGAGATCTCTGGGGTCAAGAGTTCTGTAAGCCACATCAATTTCTCCGCTTTCAAGCGCGAGCCTTAAAGTGCTTGCGTTCTGATAGAACCTTATAACGATCGTCTCTGTTTTGGGAGGAGGGCCAAAGTACTTCGGATTGCGTTTCAGTATAATCTGTACATCTGGTTCCCAATCAGCTATGTAGTAAGGACCTGATGCTACCGGTGCGTTGAAGAAGAAATCGTCAGCCGGTGTCGTTGCGGGATCAACAGGATAGGCTACTGTGTACCCCAAAACAGCGATGAAAGCTGAGAATGGGTATTGAAGCTTTATCTGGAATGTGTACTTATCTACAACCTTTGTCTCTTCAACAACATCGGCAAGCAAGAAAGCCGGATCTCCGTTGAGCCTTATAACTCTGTCGATTGAGAATTTGAGAGCGTTTGCGTCAATTGGATTCCCATTCATGAAGTACGCGTCTTTTCTCAGATGGAATGTGTATACCAATCCGTCCTCAGAAATCTCCCAACTTTCTGCAAGCCAAGGTACAAGCTCAGAGGTACCCACCTTGTAGTCAACAAGGCCTACCATAGTGTTCTGCAGTATATTGCTGGAGAAGTAGTCATAACAATCTGCCGGGTCAAGAATCCTTATCTTGTCTGTGGTCCCCACGGTAACGTAGTCTCGTCCAAATACGAACACGGTAAGTATGAGTACAAGAAGAAGAACAAAAAACTTTCTCACAAAATCACCCCCATTTTTAAAGTGCAACTCCCCATGATTTTAATAACGAGTCTAACATTTTTTATTTTACCATACAGTGACAAATTAAAAGATTATTCTATATTTTATCGAATAATTCGCTAATAAACTCGCCCGTTGCGAAAGTGAATGTTTGTAATCTTGACATATGCCGAAGATAATGGTAAATTTGTGTTGCGGGCCGAGGTGGTGGAACTGGCAGACGCGGCGGACTCAAAATCCGCTGGGGTTGACAGCCCCGTGCGGGTTCGACTCCCGCCCTCGGCACCACAAAAATAAAAGGAAGGCTTTGCCTTCCTTTTTTAGTATACGGAGGTGCTTCCTTGAATTTTCTCGATTTCCCTCTCCAGGAAGGTACTGTTAGCTCATGTGCCCAGGATCTTATTGAAGGTGTAAAAAAAGGCAATCGCTATTTTGTGCTTACCTTGAACTCTCTTATAGTTTATGAATACTTACATAATGAAGAATACAAAAAAGCCCTTAAAAAAGTCAATTATGTGGTTCCTGATGGCTCAGGCGTTATAAAAGCTGTGAAGCTTTTGTATAAAAGGAACTTAAACAGAATACCAGGTATAGAATTGATGCAGGAAATATGTGCCCAATCTTCAAAAAAGGGTTTTAAAATCTATTTTCTTGGTGCTGAAGAAGGCATTGCACAAAGGGCTGTTACAAATCTTAAAGAAAAATTTCCTGAATTAAAAGTAGTGGGGTTTAGAAATGGTTTCTTTAGTGATAAAGAAAATGCTAAAATTGTGAATGATATTAATCAGTCGAACGCTGATTTTCTATTTGTCGGTATGGGTGTCCCGAAACAGGAAATCTGGATATCCCGGAACTGGGAGAAGCTTGGTGTTTCTTTAGCCATGGGAGTTGGCGGCTCTTTTGATGTTCTGGCAGGAAAGGTGGTACGTGCTCCAAAATGGATGCAGAGGCACGGTTTAGAATGGTGTTTCCGTATCCTTCAGGAACCCCGGAAGCGTCTGAAGGTTGTTCCAAAACTTTTGAGCTTTGCTTTATACGTGCTTAAGAGTAATTTTAGGGAGAAGAGAGGTGAATCCCGTGATTATTAGAAACGTCGCAATCCTTACAAATGACCCAAAAATGAGAATAATAAAAAATGGTATTGTTCAATTCAAACAAGGGCGAATTTTAAAGGTCGGACATGCCGATGAAGTAAAACCCGAAATGCCTGATAAGGTTATCGATGGTAAAGGTGGTATGGTCCTGCCAGCTATGGTTAATGCACACTACAGTATTTACAGTTCTATTGTTGATTATCCTGGAAGAATCGATGTTGAGAACGTAAGCGGTGTTAATTATTTTTCCAAACTCATCGATGTGGTTCAGGAAAACTCCTGGGGACGATTGATTCTACTTTCAACAATGTTAGGAGTAATCCGGGCTCTCCAACGGGGCACAACCACGATCTTTGGTCCCATCCCTTATAGTGAGGACGTTCAACCAAAGGATTTCAAAGAAATAGCCCATCATTTCGGGGTAAATATGAGTATTGGTCCGGTGGTTAATAAAGAGAACCTTATGACCGTTCTTAACTCATGGGGAACAGTTGAACCGGATGAACTTTTCATGCCGGCGATCTACATTACAGACCTTTCATCGTACACAGAAGAGGAATTGAGCGAAATTAAGTTCTTCATAACAAGGAATTTGAACGTCAATCTCGTCATTTTCGATATGAAACTGGACAACGACCTCAGCCTATCACGCTGGGGGGAACAGCTGACAGAAAGATTGCTCGAAAACGGTTTGCTTGTACCTGAATGCGGTATAACCTACGGTGGAAACTTCTCAGAGACAGATATGGATATTATTGCCAGCAGGCAGATGTTCGTGACAAAGTCGATTCGTTCTGAGATGCTTGCTGGTACGTTCAGCCCGAACATCGCCGGTCTCCTTGGAAGAGGTATTCTTGTTTGTCTCGGATCAGGCTTGCTTGATGCTGATCTTTTTTCTGAAAGCCAACAGATTTTGCTAACAGAGAGATTCTACGGAAAATTTGACATAAAAGTGATAGATTATGAGATAAGGAAAACCTTGTTTGACAACAATTTCAGAATAGCACGAAGGTTCTTCGATAGGAAACTGGGCGCTCTAAAAGAAGGCGCTTCGGCCGATATCGTTCTAGCTGTCCCTAAAAATGACATCGGTTATGCTAATCTCGAAGATTTAACCACTTTAAGGTTTGTTATGAGATTTTCGCAAGACTTCAAAATCGAAAATGTCTGGAATCAGGGAGAATTAGTGCTCGAAAATGGAAAACCAGCTAAACTGTCTGAAGAAGAACTCAATAACCTGTATGACGAAATAAGAAAGCTGGAGTTGTAACTTACTCCAATTCCTCTCGTTTGTTGTGTATATCGATGGCGTGCCTGATTGCTCGGGCACGTTTTTCCCCGACTCCTTCGACCTCTTTAAGTTCTTCAACACTTGTCTTCAGAAGTCTGGCAAGTGAACCGTATTTTGCTCCCACGTTTAACGCAACCTGCAACGGGATTTTCGGAATCTTTCTAACAAATCTAATACCCCTGGAGCGCATGTTCAATTCCATTGCCTGAGAACTCGATGAGATGTCATAACCAAGCACCCTCGCCAGAGTCACATAGTTCGAAATCTCACGCTCTGTGAGACTCAAAAGTTTCTCCATGAGTTCCTCTATTTTGTCGATCGTTACCTGTTCTTTGGCAAAATCAAGAACAAGATTTTCTATCTCTTCCGGTATTCCATCGGTGATTTCGTCCAATTGCATTCGGGAAGGCAGACCGAACTTTCCCAGTTCCACAAGGGTTAGTTCCGCTTCTTTAGAGATCAACAAAACCATAAGGCCTTTCTCCAGCGTTTTCAAGACATCGTAAAGGGTTAAAACGCTCGCGCGTTCAAGCACGTCTATCTGATCAAGACCGTATGCAAAAGTTTGGCGGTATTGTTCAACCGTTCTAATAACCTGATTGACTCTTGGAAGCAAAATTTCCACAGGGGCCAGGACATGAGAATTCTCACCAAAAAATATGGTGATTGTTCCCTGCCTTTTGGAAATAGCAAGAAGCATTTTCCCCGTCTGGCGTGCCATTCTTTCAGCGGTTCGGTGGCGCATACCTGTCTGTAAAGAAGGAATAGAGGGATCGGGAGTCAGCTGAACATTAGCAGCGATTATTTTGTTAAGACTCTCATCCACAACAATTGCTCCATCCATTTTTGATAACTCATAGAGTTTATTGGGATTGAACGGGCAATTGAGGAAAAAACCAACCTGCATTAGATCCTTGTACTTTTCAAAGTCATCTACTAAAAAAATAAGTGCCCCAGTATTAGCAGCCACGATCTTATCGAGAGCAAAACGAAGCTGTGTTCCAGGAGCAACCACACGAATCCTTTCGGCAAGTTCCTTATGATCCATCACTCATCCCCCCGACAAAGCGAACCAAATCAGCAATATTTTGTATCCTGATATTTCCATTAGGAGAAAGCACTTCGGAAAAACCAGATTCTTTTAATCTATCGATTCTCTTACTACTTCCCGTAACGTTTCTAACAGTACCATCCAATCCAATTTCTCCAAATGCAGCCATTCCTTGCGGAACAGCTTTGTTGGTAAACGAGGATAGCAAAGACAACGCGATTGCAAGATCAGTGCCGGGGTCATCTACCTGGATACCACCAGCGATATTTATGTACAAATCCAGATTATCCAATGGAATGTTCGCACGTTTTGACAATACCGCCGCAACAAGAAGAACCCGATCAATTGGAACACCTGTTGCCAATCTTCTTGGTGTCCCATATATTGGTTTTGAAACTAACGATTGAACCTCTACCAAAAAGGTTTTTGAGCCTTCAGAAACAGCCGTAATCACGTTACCCGGAGCTACAATGAAATCTTTAACGAACAGATCTGAAATGTCCGGAACCTCTGCCAGGCCATCTGAGGTCATCTCAAACACAGCAATTTCATCTGATGGACCGAACCTGTTCTTAACCGTTCTGAGAAAACGATATCCGGATTTATTGGTATCAAAATAAAGAACAGTATCAACAATATGTTCCACTAACTTCGGACCAGCGATCTGACCACCTTTGGTTACATGACCAACTATAACAGCAGCAACATTAGATTCTTTAGCCTTTGAAACAACGAAGTTTGCACATTCTCTAACCTGAACAAAGCTTCCTGGAAGAGAAGCGACGTTAGATAATCTGAGTGTCTGGAGTGAATCAAATATGAGCAAAGAATAATCCTTCAAATCAAGTTTTTCAAGGAAATCAAGTTCAGTGGTCGCACTTACTTCGATATTTTCCGTCTTTCCGAGTTTAAGACGACGGGCTCTAAGCTTTATTTGACGTTGCGATTCTTCGCCACTGATATACAATACCTTTCCGTAAGAAACCATTCTTTCGGCTACTTGCAGCATCAATGTGGACTTTCCAATGCCGGGTTCACCACTTACCAGGACAACACTTCCCGGAACAACTCCCCCGCCGAGTGCCCTGTCAAACTCATTCAATCCCGTGAAAAGTCTGTGAGAATCCTCAACTTTAATGTCGGATAGCGAACGTATGTTTGCCACTTCTTTGCTTGTTTCGATAATTGCGTGATTGTCAACTGACATTGATATCGCACTATTCCAGGTTCCGCAACTCGGGCATCTTCCAAACCACGCGGGAGATTCATAACCACAGGCATCACATACGTAAATCCTTCGTTTCTTTCTACTCATGTTCCAGCTTTTACCTCAACCTTCTTCTTGCTCTTTTTAAAGGAAAGTTTTTCATCCTGCCTTACAACCATTATTGTGTCACCAGGCTCAAATCTACCTCTGAGCACCTCCTCCGCGAGAGGGTCTTCTATGTATCTCTGAATTGCTCTACGTAATGGCCGCGCACCGTAGACAGGATCAAACCCTTTCTCAACAAGGAACTCCTGAGCTGCTTCAGATAATACTAGGTCCATTTTCTTTTCTTTAAGCCGTTTTCTCGTATCCGAAATGAGAATCTCGATAATCTTCTTGATCTGCTCTCTCGTCAGCGGATGGAAGACGACGATTTCGTCCAGCCTGTTCAAAAACTCAGGCCTGAAGGTTTTCTTCACTTCTTCAAGAACGGAGTTTTTCATCGATTCATACTCTTTTTCCTCAACATTTGCCGCACTTACAAACCCCAGTGTTTTCTTCGTCTTGTTAATAAACTCACCACCAAGGTTGCTGGTCATTATGACTATTGTGTTTTTGAAGTCAACGCTGCGACCCTGAGAATCAGTAAGACGGCCATCATCCATGATCTGGAGGAGTAGATTGAAAATGTCGAAATGGGCTTTTTCGATTTCATCGAAAAGAATAATGGAAAAAGGACGCTTCCTTATTCTTTCGGTGAGTGTTCCACCTTCATCATATCCAACGTATCCCGGTGGTGCCCCGATCAAACGAGACACAGAGAACCTTTCCATATACTCAGACATATCGAATCTGACGAGAGCCTTTTCATCGCCAAAAAGGTATTCGGCAAGAGCCTTTGCTAACTCCGTTTTCCCGACCCCGGTAGGTCCAAGGAACAGGAAGGTACCGATGGGCCGTCTGGGATCTTTAAGCCCACTTCTTGCTCTTCTTATGGCTTTTGCAACTGCCGTTATTGCTTCATCCTGGCCGACGATTCGTTTGTGAAGAGCCTCTTCCAGTGAAAGGAGTCTTTCGCTATCCGACTGCTCCAACTTCTTCAGCGGGATACCGGTCCAGCTAGAAACAATCTCAGCAACCTCTTCTTCACTTATTTGAACAATTTCTGAGTCAACCTTCTCACGCCAATTATTGTATTCGTCCTTATAGGTTTTCATCAAAACCCTTTCTTCTTCTTTTAGTTCTGCTGCATGCTCGTAATCCTGTCGAGAAACCGCGTCTTCTCGCTCAAGCCTGAGCTTCTCTATCTTTTTCTGAAGTTCTTTCAAATAAGATGGTACAGTTAGTTTTCTAAGTCTGGCACGTGCACCAGCTTCATCGATAATGTCTATCGCTTTATCCGGGAGGAAGCGGTCACTGACATACCTGTGAGACAATAAAACAGCAGCTTCCAACGCGGCATCAGTATAGTAGACCTTATGATGTGCCTCATATTTGTGCTTGATGCCTCTCAGAATTCCGATTGTCTGCTCGACCGTGGGTTCAGAAACATAAATCTTCTGGAAACGTCTTTCCAGGGCAGCGTCCTTTTCAACGTATTTTCTGTATTCATCAGGAGTTGTAGAACCTATACATCTTATCTCGCCGCTTGCCAGAGCTGGTTTCAATATATTAGCGGCATCGACAGCACCCTCGGCAGAACCAGCACCAACTATCGTGTGAAGTTCATCAATGAAAAGGATTATGTTCCCATTATTCTTTACAACCTGTATGAGCTTCTTCAAACGCTTTTCAAACTCTCCACGGTATTTTGTACCGGCAATCAACGAAGCAACATCAAGAGCAAAAATTGCTTTATTTTTCAAGGTCTCTGGAACCTCTTCATTGACAATCATCTGCGCGAGTCCTTCCACGATAGCGGTCTTTCCTACACCCGGATCTCCTATGAGAACGGGGTTGTTTTTCTTCCTCCTGGAGAGCACTTCCATTAATCTCTGCTTTTCAACATCACGTCCGATTATGGGGTCGAGTTTTCCCGCACGCGCCAGAGCGGTCAAATCCGTTCCAAATCCTTCCAGTTGTTTCAAAGAAGTAGCCATGCTTGATTGCTGAGCACCGAAAGAACGTCCGCCCGTTGTAGACTCGTCCCAGTCACTCGTAATATTTTCTATAAGTTGTTTTCTCAGTTTGCCAAGATTGACACCCATCTGTTTCAAGATGTGAGCAGCTATTCCTTCACCTTCGCGAACTATACCTAACATTATATGTTCAACATCTATTTTGTCCTGTCCCAGCATTCTTGACTCGTCATTGGCCAGCTCGATGACGCGTCTGGCACGTGGAGTCATTTGAGGGGAACCAACCACTGATTGCCGAATGTTCGTTCCAACCATAGATGTTACTTCCCTCAGAACACGCTCATACGTTATGGAGTATCCCTTGAGTAATTGAGAAGTGGTTCCAGAGTTCACCTTTAATATAGCGAGCAATAAGTGTTCCGTCCCAACATATGGATGCCCCAGGCTCCTTGCTTCATCCTGGGCAGCTACAAATACCTGTGCGGCTCCCTCAGAAAATTTATCGAAATACATCGTATCACCTCCGGTTACAGACCGTGCCCCAGCTTTTTGAGGCAAAGAAGAAATTCCTTCACTACCTGTTCGTGTATCTTTTCTACACTCATCGTTCCATCTATTACTAGAATCCTTTTCGGATCTCGTTTTGCCAGTTCTAGATAGCCCTGTCTTACCCTTTTGAAGAAATCTAAACTTTCCATTTCTATTTTATCATGTTTCATTTCTCTTCGCATGCGTTTTACAGCTACATCGACTGGCACATCTATAAACAATGTTAAATGTGGCGTCACCCCTCCAGTACTGAATTCATTCAATGTTGTAACCATCTGAATAGACAATCCTCTTCCATAACCCTGATATGCAACGGAAGAGTCGAGAAACCGATCTGCGAGGACCAATTTTTTCTTTTTCAATGCAGGAATTATAACCTCGCGAACAATCTGTGCACGTGAAGCCATGAAGAGCAGCAGCTCTGTTTCCGGGAAAAGTTTATACTCGTTGTGCAAAAGAATCTCTCTTATATCCTCTCCTGCCTGCGTACCTCCGGGCTCTCTTATGAAAACATACTCCATCGAATTCCTTTCGAGGTATTCACGAAAGAGGGCTACCTGGGTTGATTTGCCGGAACCATCTATACCTTCAAAGGAAATAAACACTACTAGCTCCTCCCTTTTCTCAAAATAATTGGCGGTTCTACCACCACCTCGGAAGTTGAATTCTTTCTTCCTTTGACCAGAACAAGCTGTGATTGTTTGTTGGCTGTGCCAAACACAAATCTCAAACGGTGAACACCAAGGTTGTTCATTTCGAATGCACTTAACCATCTGGTAAGGTCTCTAGGATGAAGAATGAAAAAGAACGCCCCTCTACTCTTCAGAAGTCTACCAGTTGCTTGAGCAAACTCCTTTATCCCTTCAATTGTAAGCCGCCTGGATGAATTTCTGCGCTGAGAAGGGCTTTCAATACCTTCATGGGCAAAATGAGGAGGATTAGAAACCACAACATCGAAACTTCCAGCAGAGAACTTTTCTACAGCCATGGCAGAGGATAGCTGCATAAATTTTACTTTATCCGTTACATTATTCACTCTTGCGTTTTTGTGCGCTATCTCTATTAATTCTTCATCAACATCTATTGCTGTAATCTCTACATCATACTTTCTAGCCAGGTATATGGAAATAGCCCCGGAACCAGTACCAAGCTCCAGTACTCTCTTTGTAGCTTTCGGCAGAACGCAATACCACGCAAGCAAAACCGTTGCATGATTGATACGTGCATCCTTCGAAGAATAATCAAAGGAAAGCCCTTCGAAAACACTGTCATCGAATTCTCTGAACACTTCTATCACCACTATTATAAATAACAATCTCCGAAGTATCATCAACAGATGTTTCTGAAGCACAACATTCACTGTTAACCACTATTATTCTTGAGAAAGACTCTACAACTGCTGGCACTTCATTGTCTGAAACTTCTACACCTTCCAGATAAAGTTTCGACGCATTGCTCACGTGGATGTTACTCACCGACAAATTCCCGAATGAGAGATTTACCGAGCTTAGACTTCTAATCCGCATAGTTTGTGTTTTAAACATCGCATCGAAAAATTGCACGATAGAATCTTGCACAGTTACTTCGGAGGCTTCAAGTGTACTGTTAACCACTGTACTCTTTTTGATATTCGAAAAATTGAGAGAATTGGTTTGGAGCTGAGAAGACAGAAGATAAAACTCTTGAATTGAGTCAAATGATATCTCGCCGCGTAAAGTAGAATTATATATCTGCACGCTTGAGGCTGAAATCTTCACGTTCCCCTGAATATTGCAATCATCCAGAACGATTATTGCAGCATCCCTGGCATCTATTGAAACATTCTTGAAATCAACACCACGTGCAATAAATATACCACCTCTTTCTACCTTTATCTCGCTGAACGCTGTATGGGAGGTAAAAGAAATCCTTCCTTTCCTGCCATCGACTTCCATTGTTCCCTTAACGAGAAGTTTTCCGCCACGGCTGAAAGTACACGTAACTGATGGCTCCACCCTCAGGAGTTTTCCTTCCCAGACTGCAACGTTTCCAAGAAAACGATATGTGTTGCCAGCACTGAAAAGCACATCATCCCCGTACAGCGAAAGAATATTTTCGCTGGTCAATCTTCTCACACTTTCTTTTTTTGCAAACACGGGAATTGACGGAAGATAACGAGCATCCGTTGCTAACGCTGTAATTCGATACAAATCTCCACCATCACTTATCCATTCCTTTTTTATCTTCATGAACCTTTGTTCACCTTTCAATCTCGTAAGAACCCTCCAGAGTCCCTGAGAAAAATGTTCCAATTCCAGTTCTTTGACATCACTTTGCCAGCTGGCCTTTCTGAAAGCTCCCCCTTCTTCAATGTAAAGTGTCGGAACCCTGGTCGAAAATTTCTTGACAACATGGATCTCGAATTTTGTTGTCGAAACATTTTTGCCATTATCCGTCACTTTTATATTCAAAATATGGTCCCCCGCTGGCAGAGTAAACAATGGTATCAGATATTTACCATCAAAAAGAAGCGGAAGACCATCGGCATTACTTTCAACTTTTATGTCTTCCGAATCATCCCAATCGTCAAAAACAACCATTGGAATTCGATCACCTGTGTATGGTGACGGCAGTTTTATTCTGACAGTGGGCGGTGTATCTTCACTCAAGTCAAGTAAAACTCTCTTCTTATCCGATTTCTCACCATTGGTACGTTGCACATAAAACCCCAGTTCCAATTTGTCCCCTTTGACCGGAGTGAATTCGAAAGTACCGTATTTACTTTCATAGGTTACCCCATTGAGTTCAACCACATAACTTTCAATCCCCAACTGCCTGGAACTAAGCTGCACTCTTAATTTCCCGTACAGAAGCGAATAGTTAAATTCTGGTGGCAAAAGTCGATTTTCATATGTTTCGACAACCAGTGTTTTTGGGGTCCCAATTAATTTTCCTCTTTTAACGACATAAAGATAAAGCGTGTGTGTGCCAGGTTCCGTAACTTTTACGGTAACCATGGAGCCCGAAAATCTAATACCATCGGATAGACTTTCAGGAAGAGTGTCGACAGAAAGGAGAAACTCCGATTTCTCAACCTGTTTTAGCTCCAAGCTCACATTGGAACCTTCGATAATAACATTCAGTATCTCTGGAATAGAAGAAACTTTATTATTACAAGCAGTAAGTACTAACAGGATGGTAAATACAGTAATTATTATGATAACGTTTTTTTCTTTCATAAATCCTCCCCAAAAAATTTTTTCTTACTCACTCGAAATCAGGATTCGGGATTCACAAATCATAAGCCACGTATCACATATCTTTTAACAATTATCATCATCATTTTTGACACCTTCACTGTTTCCGGGTTTTTCAAAGTCTGGTACAATTCTCTCGAGGTGATGCGATGAATACTCTTGCTATAACGATTATAATCATTTTCACATCAACATTCATAGCCGGGTATGTGAAATCCAAAATAAAAGACCGGTGCCTAAAAGATTTTAACAAATTTCCCATCATTGTTCTGTTGAAAAATGGAAAAACCATCTGGGGAAAGATGGAGCTCGAAAGTACAGGGATAATATTGAACTACCCACGCCCCCATGAAAACCCAATGCACAAAGAAAAGGCTTTTATTCTTTACAAACCGGAATATGCAACTCTTTTTGGTGTTTTCAGACCCATTTCGGATCTGGACGAAACTGAGAAAAAAGCAAGGGAACTGAAGAGCCTTGTTTTTAAATCCGGTCTTCTTGTGAGAATAAGACGAGGGATCAGGAATTTCTTTGCCGCAGTAAGAGATGCTGTTTTAGAAACCTTCAGTGTTTTTCTTGGAAGGGTCGCACCGAAAAGTTCAGTGTTATCCAGCAATCAAAAATACGTCAAAAAGATGGGAGAAAGCTTTGTTGATTACATTGGAAATTCCTATGACCCACTTCTGGAGAAACTCATTGGAAAAAAGATAGTCTATGAGGTTTTTAGAGATGATCAATGGAATGAGTACATTGGCATTCTTCGAAACTACACAAAAGATTTTCTAGAGATTATCTCTACAAAATTTCCTATGGAGCTCACCTTTACCTTACCTGTACCCGGATCAAAAACTGAGCACCTTTCCATTGTCATTTCAAACGACGGAGAGTTTGTAGAAATACTCAACGCCCGCAGTAATCCAATCAGTGTACTTTTTGAAGATAAAACGCATAAAATTAATCCATCTGATTTCATAAAATTCGAAAAAACAAAACTAAACGGATCGATAAAACTTCTTCTCGAAGAAGAGATGGACGTTATTTTCCCGCGTTCGGAAGCCATAGTTCGTCATATAGTGGCGGAGGAGAAAGAATGAAAATCAGTATTGTCGCTGTTAATTCAGTCAATGGTCTTATTTCAAGAGATTCCGATTACGATGTAGATTGGTCATCCCCGGATGACAGGAAGTTCTTCAAGAAAATTACTACATCCGCTGGAGTCGTGATTTTCGGAAGACGAACCTTCGAAACTATTGGTAAACCTCTGCCGAAAAGATTGAATGTCATTCTCACAAGAACTCCCGAGAAATTTCATTCAACTGAAAATCTTTTATTTACCAACGATGAACCTGAAATCCTGATCAGCAAGATTGGAAGACTTGGTTTCAAACATATAGTCATAGGTGGAGGAAGAGAGATATATACGCTTTTTTTGAAAAACAAACTCGTTACAGACATCTATCTTTCAATAGAACCTATAATATTAAAGGGAAAAGTAACTATGCTAAACGTCGAAGAACTTAACAACGACATAAGATTGGAACTAGAAGAACTCTTAAAACTCTCGAAGAATACATTGGTTGTTCATTATACAATCCCTGAAAATAGAGTAAGAGAGCTATTTTCACCTTGACAATGTGATATCCCGGGTGCTAAAATCTCTTTGTGTGCGGGTGTAGCTCAGTTGGTAGAGCATCAGCTTCCCAAGCTGAGGGTCGCGGGTTCGAGTCCCGTCGCCCGCTCCATAAAAGCAATAAAGGGAGCAAATGCTCCCTTTATTTGTTTTCTGTAAGATTTAACAATCATGAAACTCTATATCCTCTTTCAATAGCTCCCTGGCCACCGTCCTATCAACTGTTGAGATGACCCCCAAAGCCGCAAAAATATAGTGTTTATCACTGGCAACACGCACCTCGGGTCGCGGTAGCAGTTCTCTATTATAGCGTCTCGAAAGTGTGGAAACTGTTTTCATTACTTCCCAGCGGTATTTAGACCGTGTCAGCACCCCTCCGGTACCAACCAAAAGTTTTATTGCCGTTAAATCTTTTCCTTCGGCCACTTCAACACGGCCGAGGGGACCATACAACTGCCTGATCCTTCCCGCATGACGCCGGATTGAGGTTTCAAAACAGTATTTTGCCAGACGAGAAATGAACGTTTCCGTTCTTGAATTCTTCGGATATGGCGATATCTCCCTGATTATCTCTTCAAAATCGTTGAATTCTGTCATCAACGCGTCTTTTCCTATGTAATCAATCACATTCTTCGCATTAACAAAAACCCCTAGATCCCCTTCAACCGTACGCTTGGCAAGAGGTTCAGGAGCTATAAGAATCTTCTGGATCTCAGGATCTCCACTGGTATAGGAATCAACATCCGTTGTTGCACCGCCTATATCTACCACAAGGACATCTTCGTACTCCTCAGCCAGCAATTCGGTTGTGAGCATTACCGCCGCCGGCGTCGGGATAACATTTCTACCAACAATAGAATAGATTTTGTCCATTCCAGGACCTTTTACTATATGTTTCGCAAAGACATCCCTGATAATTTTCCTGGTTGGTTCAACGTTCAACTGGTCAATTCGTGGATAAACATTTTCTGTTACCAAAACTTCCTTTCCCGATGCTTCAAGAACCCTTTGGGCTTCCTCAGCGGCTGTAATATTGCCGGCATAAATAATCGGAACATTCAGCGGGAGTTTTGCGAGCATCTCCGCGTTGTGCAGAACAGTTTCCCTTTCTCCGTAATCGACTCCTCCAGCAAGTAGGATCAAACGCGGATCAATCTCCAGAACTTTTTCAAGATCATGCTCTGTCATCTTTCCGGCAGTAACGTATTTGATAACTGCCCCAGCACCAAGAGCAGCTTCCTTTGCAGCCTTAACGGTCATATCATAAACCAGCCCGTGCACCGTCATTTTCAAACCGCCAGCAGCACTGCTCGTAGCCAGCAGCAATTCGTAATCAAGTTTGCTTTCGTTAAGCCGGTGCTTCAAAACATCAATCGCTTTTTCGATTCCTATTGTTACGTCTCCTTCATTGACCGTTGTATAAAACTCGCCCTGACCCAAAAACTTCATCTTTCCAGAGCCGTCGGAAATAAACGCCGAGAGCACCGTTGTGGTGCTCCCGATTTCTGCTGTCAATATATCTACCTTCATATTACTTGCTTTCCAGAAGCTCCCTGACGATTCTGTTGACTGTTTTCCCGTTGGCCCTTCCTTTGACTTTTGGCATAATCTCTCTCATTATCTTCCCAAGGTCCGATGGACCTTTTGCACCAACAGAATCGATTGTTTTTAGGGCGAGTTCCCTTATCTCTTCTTCATTCATCATCTCTGGCAAAAATGCCTTTAAGATCTTAAGTTCCGCTTCCTCCTGTGCGGCAAGGTCGTCACGTTTTGCCTTCCTGTAAGCTTCTATTGATTCTTCTCTTTTCTTCGCTTCTTTCATTATGAGATCCAAAAGGACCTCATCGGTTATGCCTTTTTCACGTGCCTTCTCGGAAGACACAAGGTAATTTTTTGCAGCGGCTACCACAGCTCTCAAGGTATTCATCTTCACGGAATCCTTGTCTTTCATAGCCTGCTTTAGTTCAGCCTGTATCCTCTCATACAGAGTCATAAAATCCCTCCTCAGCTTTCCTCTTCCTCTGCATCGGTAACAATTTTCTCCTCTTCTTCAAAACTCAACGGCCTTACCAGCGGGAAGGGAATCACATCGCGTATGGTGGGAGAATCGGTAACGAACATGAGAATCCTGTCCCAACCAATCCCAAGACCTCCAGTTGGGGGCATGCCATATTCCAAAGCGCGTATGAAATCACGATCCATCATTTGTGCTTCGGCATCACCGGCTTCTCTTAATCCAGCCTGATGGAGGAATCTCCTGTACTGTTCGATTGGGTCATTGAGTTCACTAAAGGCGTTCGCACATTCCATGCCATTTATAATTAATTCAAACCTTTCTGTTACCCTCGGATCTTCTCTGTGGACCTTCGCAAGTGGAGAAATGATGACAGGATGTTCAACAACAAAGGTAGGTTGTACAATATCATCCTCAACAAGATCCCATAACTTTTCTATGAGATGGCCTCTTTCTTTGATCTCAGGAACACTGTTATGTTTCTCAAGAACCTCAATTAACCTTTCATCGGAATCTTCAAGTATATCAACTCCGAGCTTTTCTTTGATGAAATCAGCCATCTTGATACGCAGCCATGGTTTGGCAAAATCTATTTCCTTACCCTGATAAACGATCTTCGTGGAACCTGTGAGCTGCTCTACGACGGTGCTTATAAGATCCTCGGTAAGGTCCATAATATCGTTGTAGTCGGCATAAGCCTGATATAGTTCCATCATGACAAACTCCGGATGATGCTTATAAGACATTCCCTCGTTCCTGAAATTCTTTCCAATTTCATATATCTTCTCAAATCCGCCCACTAGATATCTTTTGAGATATAGCTCCTCAGCGATTCTCAGGTACATATCCGAATCAAAAACGTTGATATGGGTCACAAATGGTCTTGCGGAAGCTCCACCGGTGACAGAATGAAGGATCGGCGTTTCTACTTCTATAAAACCCCTTGCATTAAGAAACTCTCTAACACGTCTTAGGAGCTCGAATCTGATCTTGAATCTTTTAATGGCGTCATCGCTGGCAATCATTTCCACGTATCTCTGCCTATAAATTATTTCCTTGTCCTTTATTCCATGCCATTTTTCAGGCATCGTTCTTATAGCTTTGGACAGGAGCTTGAAATCCTTAACAAAAATAGACAGTTCACCTGTGTGGGTTTTAAACGGGAACCCTTTTACACCAACAAAATCTCCGATACTGACATATTTCTTGAAAAGTTTGAATGCTTCGTCGCCAACGGAATCTTTTCTGATATATGCTTGTATTCTTCCATCGCTATCCTTCAAGACAAAGAACGATGATTTACCATGATGCCTGAGAGCCATCACTCTTCCTGCAACTGAAATGGTTGTATCTTCTTTGGTTTCCGATGGCTGAAGCATATCATATTCTTTGCGGATATCACTGGTACTATGGGTCTTTTCGAAATGATGAGGATACGGTTCTATCCCCATGGAACGAAGTTCCTCTATCTCATTGAGTTTATGTTGTCTTATTTGTTCGTTCATTTGCCAACCCCCCACTACCTGCTGATGGTTATTATCTTGTACTTAATAATTCCAGAAGGTGTTCTTACAACAACTTCATCATCGACGCTTCTTTCTAAAACAGCCTTACCTATTGGTGAGTCAGCACTGATTTTGTTCTCGAATATATCGGCTTCCTGTGAGTTGACAATTCTTATCTCAATCTCTTCGTTTGTTTTTAAATTTCTCAGCCTGACCTTGGCGCCGAGTTTTACAACACTATTATCCCCATCATCCTCTATAATTTCGGCATTGTCAAGGATGTATTCCAGTTCTTTGATTCTGCTGTCTATCTTTCCTTGCTCGTTTTTTGCTTCATCATATTCACTATTCTCGCTGAGATCTCCCAATTCTCTTGCTTCTTTTATTCTTTCTGCAACCTCGTACATCAACTTCTTTCTCAGCGTATTCAATTCATTTTTCAGGTTTTCATAACCTTCTTTCGTAAGGTAAATCACATTCTTTTTAGACACCTTAATCCCTCCTGTCGCGCTTCTTCAGTTCGTCCTTTAGCTCCCTTATTATATCCATGAAATGGTCCAAATCTCTGAATTCTTTGTAAACTGATGCAAACCTGACGTACGCAACACGATCTTTTCTTTTCAATTTTTCCATAACCATCTCACCTATTTCCTTCGAGCTAATTTCAGCCTTGCCGGATCGCAAGACCTCCTGCTCGATCTCGCTTGACATGTTCTCTATTTCTTCTATGGAAACAGGTCTCTTTTCACAGGCTTTCAAAATACCATTCAAAACTTTATTTCTATCAAATCTTTCGCGTTGACCACCTTTTTTTACCACAAAAATCGGTTTTTGTTCAAAACGTTCGTAAGTTGTGAATCGTCCTCCACAATGCTCACACTCTCTTCGTCTACGAACAACATGACCGTCATCTGTGAGTCGTGTATCGATTACTCTCGTTTCTTCGCTGTTACAAAACGGGCATTTCATCTAATCCCCCCAGCGACTCCGCGATTTTGATTATCTTTTTGAACCTATTATAAACAGCCGACTTACTCATGGGAGGATCCATAAGTTCGCCAAGTTCGCGCAAACTCAAATCCTCATACTCTAACCTGAGTTCTGCAATTTTTCTCAGGTCTTCGGGCAATCTATCCAATCCAATCTTTTCTTCTATAAGCCGAATAGCTTTTACCTGCCTGGCCATCGCCTGACCGGATTTATTCGCGTTTGCAGTAAGAAAGTTCAGTGTCCTGCTAACATCACTTCGTATCTGGCGAACCTCCACAGCTTTCTGTAAAACAGCGACAACACGGAAAGCCCCCATAAGAGATAAAAGCTCGATGATGTCTCTAGAGCTTTTTAGGTAGAGCTTGAAATGATTTCTCACGGTAACTATCCCGGACTTTATGTTGAAAGCGCTCCATAGGTGCGCTTTCAATCTTTCGACAAACTCTCTCGTTGTATCGAGTATTACTTCGAGATGATACCCCTTAGAGGGATCTACAATGGAGCCGCCAGCTAGAAACAATCCCCTGACAAAGGCTCCAAAATACACGGGATCCTTTTTAACCAGAGGTGGTAGAGAATCACCGGTAATCGATATTTTTGCCATCTTTAAGAGCTTTTCTACATCCGAAAAACGATAGATTATTTCTCCGCCACGAACATGTTTGAATCTCAGGGTTTCCTTTACCTGCGTTTCAAAAAGAGAAAGGTCAAGAAACTTGCTCAACAGATAAAGGCGTTTCAGACTCGATATCGATCCCAAAGGTATGACCAGAAAGGTGTTGTTTGAACGTATCCTGAGTGCTCCTCTTGATTTTACGAAGCCGAAGAACTCAGCTTTAGCTTCGGCACTATCTTCCAAAGGAAGATGATACAATTCTTCTTTAACATTCTCAGAGAAACTCATTCTTGACATTCCTCCACAAGTTTTAAATCCCTCGCTATAAACAAGATATCCTTCTGCGAGTGCCTTAGAACCTTCTTGCGTCTGTTATCAACAATCAATCTTTCCTCAACCCCAGGTAATTCTACGGTACGAGGGTCTTCTTTCATATCATTGATCACAGGGAAATACCCTTTCCCGATGTACCTTTTTAGGGTTTTTCCGGTAAATTTACTAACGTCAGTCCAGTATATCTTATCCAGTTTTATTCCTGAATACTTCTCAACAATTTCCACATGTTTTCTCAATGAAAAACCGTCCGTTTCACCAGGCTGGGTAACGAGATTAGCTATAAAAACCTTCGGAGCATTGGAACTCTGCAGGACCTCTTTAACTCCTTTTACCAGAAAATTTGGAACTATGCTCGTCAAAAGACTTCCCGGGCCGATAAAGATAGCATCCGCTGCTCCTATTGCCTCCAGAACTTGAGGCAATGCTTCAATCTCTGGATCCAGCATAAGTTCTATTATCTCTTTTCCATGTCTGGATACTTCTGTTTCTCCAACAACGTGTTCCCCATTTGCAAGCCTTCCAATTAGATGTACCAGACCATCGGCCACAGGCAATACGGTACCATTGATCTTTAACAAACGCGATGCTGCAGCAACGGCTTCGGGAAAACTTCCAAGCAATTCTGTTAATCCCGCAATTATTAGATTCCCCAGTGAATGGTTTTTCAGTTCAGGAGACCGAAACCTGAAAGAAAAAATCTTTGTTAAAAGTTCTTCATCATCTGCCAGTGCTATCAGGTTGTTTCTTATATCTCCGGGTGGTGGAATTGATAAATCTCTTCTCAGTAACCCGGAGCTACCACCATCATCGGTTATTGTAACGATAAATGTCAAATTAAAGGGCAGCGATTTCAGTGCCCTGCCGACGGTACTGATCCCTGTTCCGCCACCTATAACAACTATGCGTTTCATATCAGAAGCTCCCTGTGGTTAAGTTTCAATTTTAGTTTTTTATCTTCTTAGGGTGTCACGAAAAAAAGCGGGCCTCCCAAGTTCCAATGGTGGTACCATTGAAATAGCCCAAAACAAGAAAGGAGGCCCAAATAAATGGTACCACAAGAACTCACAAAAAGCGATATTGTAAAGATTATTGAGCAGTTAGACAAGCTTTTGCCTTCTAACTTCGTTAACAAACAAGGCAGAGGTAGAAGAAAGGCTTATTCTGACAAGAGCATCTTGAAACTTTCCATTTTATTGAAGCTATGCGATGTCTCATATCGTGGGGCAAAGAACTTTTTAGAAAAGAATCCCAAATACATGGAACTCTTGGACTTGAAAAACATACCACCATTCCAGACTATATCCAGGAGAGTAAGAGAATTGCCTCTTCACAGGATAAACAAAGATGTTGTAAACCTCTTTTTGGATATAGAAGGACTTGAAAGGATTGAGTTGGTGGTGGATTCCTTTCGTGACCAAGACTTGTAAAACCCATACAGCACAAAGACGAAGAAGGACAGGGAAATACAAAGACCCCCAATCCAGTTGGACAAAGACGACAAAAGGCTGGGAATACGGAAGAAAGGTACATATGAGTTTGGATGCACAGAACCTATTGATTCAAGATTGGATGACAACGCCAGCAGCTGTACACGATTCGACGGTGGCAAAGGCACAAATAGATTCTGGCCAGGGATATAAGTATTTCCTCGCAGACAGCGCATATGATTCGCAACAGATATACCGTTATATATTCGATTGTAGTAGCATGATACCAGTAATAGACACAAACAAAAGGAAAGGTGTATCACTGGAAAAACAGTGTCAGGCTCGTTGGCTGGGCATTCAATTGAGGCAAATATATGCGGAGAAGTATAAAAACCGTTGGGAGATAGAGAGAACGATTAACATTCTACAAGAATATTTCAATCTGGAATACATTTGGTATGTGAGAAACAGGAATTATGATGCGGTATTGGGTTTGGCCATATTGGCATACAATCTTTGTGTTATGTTCAATATCTTGAACAGCCGTCCTCACAGAAAGGTGGCTGATATTATTGGCTGTTACTGATTTTTGAGACACCCTATTTTATCTTCTTTCAAAGCCTGATAGAGTTTCTGCGCGACATATACAGATCTATGCCTTCCACCAGTACAGCCTACGGCTATCTTCAACTGATTACGACCGGTTCTCAGAAATTGTTCTATGGTAATTTTACAAACGCCAAGCAAATTCTCGAAGTACTTTGAAAAACTTTCGAAAGACTCGATAAACTCCTCTATTTCTTTATCCAACCCTGTTAATCCTGATAGCTCTTTAATATAATACGGGTTGGGTAGAAATCTCACGTCAAAAACAAGATTCGCATCAAGTGGAATACCTGCACCAAAGCTGAAACTTTCAACAATCACCCGTATCGGAGGAAGTTCACTGTTAATTTTCTCCAATACCTGGAGGATACGGTTCCTCATCTCCTGTATTTCCATGTTGGAGGTATTTATCACAACATCAGACAATTTCATTAATTCCGAAAGCATTCCCCTTTCTACTTTTATCGCCTCTTCAAGGGGATATTGTTTTTGAAGAGGGTGTGCACGCCTGGTCTTGCGATACCTATAGACCAGAACATCGTCATCAGCATCAAGAAATATGAGTTTTGTGTTTATATCCTTCATGTTTCGCAATTTATCTATCAATTTTCCGATCTGACCAAACTTTGAAATGGAACGGACATCCATCACAATAGCAAGGCTATCTATCTTAGAATCTCTGAGCATCTCTACAAGTTCCATAAATACCGTTTGTGGAACGTTGTCAACGCAAAACAAGCCAAGATCTTCGAGAAAACTAAGCGCAGAAGACTTTCCGGCTCCGGACATACCGGTGATGATTATCAGATTTCTTGTTATCATTAAATTCACCTCGTCTGCCACAGAGCTTCTTCAAGCGAGGAAATATCTACATGTTTCACGCTGTCTATCTTTGCGTTATCAAATCCCATCATTTTCAAAGATTCAGTGAAAGACACAACCTCACCTGTAACATAAAACACCACGGTAGAATCAACATCGTTTTGCTGATTTTCAATCCATGCTTTAAACTCTCTGGCAACGTATTCAGCTGGATCAACAACCTTAACATCCTCTCCCAGATAGGTTTTTATGGGCTTCAAAAGGAAGGGATAGTGGGTGCAACCGAGTATCAGGTAATCCGGTGCGAACCTCTTGATTCCTCTCAGATAATACCTGACGATTGTCTCTGCAAGCGTTCCTTCCCATACCCCTTCCTCTACAAGTGGAACAAAGAGGGGACACGCCTTCTGGGATATTCGACATATGTTATCGCTTCCTATTAATTTCTTCAGGTAAAGGGAACGTTTGATTGTATTTCGCGTACCGATAATTGCCACCGAAGAATTGATAGGAAGATCATTCTTCAATGCTTCAGTCACAGGATCTATGATACTAAAAAAAGGTACCTCGAGACTCTTTTTCTCCTCTTTTGAGAGAATAGAGTCAGAGGTATTGCAGGCCGTCACTATTGCCTCAACCGAAAGGCTTCGAAAGAAATCAAAAACCTGGTGCACATACTTTTTTATCTCGGAAGGTGGTTTGGAGCCGTACGGCACTCTCGCAGTATCGCCAAAATAATGAAATCTTACGCCGGTTGGCACGGATTTCATTAATTCTCGCAGAACCGTGATGCCCCCAATACCCGAATCGAAGATTCCAATATCAACCTTTCCTATCAACTCTTCCACGTCCTTTGTAATATTCATCGAGAACGCTATCGTATTTTTCCTTTAGCCTGCGTAATTCATTCTGTGTTTTCACAAGATCGTTGGTGACATTTACCAGAAGCGCCACAAGAATTCTTTCAAAGCCAGCTTTTTCAACTTCTTTTTCCAGCAAAGCATATTCCTGTTGAATTTCTTCAAACACTTTATCAACGATTTCGGGTGGTTCAGTTGTTAAAAACTGAAACTCTTTCTCACCCAGCTTTAAAACAACAGGTCTTTTCATTCAATTTTTTCCTCCTGTTGTGAAAAATTCTGTCCGGAAAGGTTCTTACGAATTCTTTCTACCAGCGAACCGATGACTTCATTATCCGTCCGGATTTTTAGTTCAAGCTCACGAACCTTGCTTTCCAGCTCGTCTTTCTCTTTCTCAAGGGCCTCCAGCTGACTCCAGAGCTGCTCGTTCTCCTTTTTCAGTTTGTTGAATTCCTCAACCATTTTGTCAATTACAAGTTCAAGTTCTTCATGTAAGCTCATACTTTTCACCCCCTGTGAAGAATTATAGCATTTTCATCATCTACAGACAGAAAAGCCGTCCGCTGAGGACGGCTTCAAAAGAAAATCCATTTTTCCTATACGTAACGCTTCGCGATTTCAACTAATTCTATAAAACTTTCTTTGAGACTCGCGCCGCCCACGAGCCCTCCATCCACGTTCTTAAGGCGTATAAGTGCATCAAAATTCTCTGGTTTTATACTACCGCCATAAAGTATTCGTACATTTTCAGCAGTTTCCATACCGTAAAGCTCCCCGAGCAGCGATCTTATGAAAGCCATTGCTTCCTCCGCCTGTTCCGGGGTGGCCACAACACCTGTTCCAATTGCCCATACTGGTTCATATGCTATTACTGTATTAACAACATCCTCTTTCTCTAAACCAAAAAGTCCAAGCCTTATCTGACGTTCAAGTACATTTTTAGTAAGTCCCTTTTCACGTTCTTCCAATGTTTCACCAACACATAAAACAGGCCTCAAACCCGCGGATAATACCGCTTTTACCTTTTCATTGATGAACTCATCACTTTCTCCAAATATATGTCTGCGCTCAGAATGACCAACAAGAACATATTCTACACTGAGATCTTTAACCATCAGCAACGAGGTCTCTCCTGTGAAAGCTCCCTTTTCTTTCGGGTGAACATTCTGAACTCCCACGCCAATATTGGTGTCTTTTAGTACATCAACAACAAAGGGTATATCTATTGCCGGTGGGAAAACGACAATATCCATAACCGTTTCTTTTCCAATCTTTGAAGCTAGCAAACCGGCAAAAAGTTTAGCTTCCGTGGGGGATTTGTTCATCTTCCAGTTACCAGCAACCATCACCCGTCGTTTTTTTTTTCATCAGCGTCTGCAATACTGGCTATGCCAGGAAGTTCCTTACCTTCCAGCATTTCCAGGGAAGCTCCACCACCGGTAGAAACATGGCTGACCTTATCTGCAAGATTGAATTTATTTATCGCAGCCGCGCTATCGCCTCCGCCAACGATGGTTGTTGCGTCTTCCAGTTCTGCGAGAGCTTTTGCGATCTCTTCCGTTCCTTTGGCAAAATCATCAATTTCAAAGACACCCATGGGCCCATTCCACACAACCGTTTTTGCACCTTTGAGTTTACTCTTAAAGAGTTCTATCGTCTCAGGGCCTATGTCCAGGCCTTTCCAACCTTCGGGAATACCATCATCAATTCTCACAACTTTGCTCTCAGCACCGGCTTCGATTTCCTTCGCTATGACAGTATCAATCGGTAAAACAAACTCTACACCCCGTTTGCTAGCTTCTTCCATAATCTCCTTGGCCAGTTCGAGCTTATCTTCCTCAACAAGTGAATCGCCAACCTGTTTTCCAAGTGCCTTCAGGAATGTGAACATCATGGCACCACCGATCAATATTCTGTCAGCCTTCTTCAACAGGTTGGTGATAACACCTATCTTATCTGAAACCTTCGCTCCTCCAAGTATAACCACATAAGGGTGTTCCGGATTGGCAACGGCTTTGCCAAGCATCGCGATTTCCTTTTCCATTAAAAAACCAGCAACACTTGTCAAGTATTGTGCAACACCAACGTTTGAAGCATGCGCCCTATGAGCGGTACCGAAAGCGTCGTTCACATGGATATCGGCAAGAGAAGCCAATTTTTCTGCGAATTCCGGATCATTTTTCTTTTCTTCGGGGTAGAAACGAACATTTTCTAGTAAGACAACTTCCCCTTCTTTCATAGCCTCTATAACCTTCTTTGCACCTTCACCGATGCAGTCATCTACAAAGCTAACGGTTCTTCCAAGGAGTTGTTCCAATCTCTTAGCCACCGGTTTTAAACTATATTTTGGATCCTTCTTGCCTTTTGGGCGTCCAAGGTGAGATACGAGAATGGCTTTTCCACCATTTTCAAGAACATATTTTATTGTTGGCAATGCGGCCTTTATGCGTGTATCATCGGCAACTTCACCGGTTTCTTTATCTATAGGAACATTGAAGTCAACCCGCAACAGTACCTTTTTATCCTTCAGATCCACATCCTTTACTGTAAGTTTCTTCAGCATTTCTATCCCTCCCTTAACGTAAATCTGTCAAAAAGGGCCCCAGCATTCAGGGGCCCCGGTTTATATTTAAGCTCAAAGCATTGCCTCGAGCTTTTCGACCAGATCAACAACTCTGCAGCTGTAACCGTATTCGTTATCGTACCAGGATGCGATTTTTACCAGATTTCCTTTGACCATTGTAAGTGTTGCGTCGAAGATTCCAGAGAATGAAGTTCCAACAATATCACCACTCACAATAGGTTCTTCGTTATATCCAAGGATACCCTTCAGATAGGTTTCACTTGCTTCTTTCATAACGGCGTTAACTTCATCAACAGTTGTTTCTTTCTCAACAACAACCGTAAGGTCAGTTATTGAACCATCAGGAACAGGAACCCTGATAGCCATACCATCGAGTTTCCCCTTGAGTTCGGGAATAACTACTCCAACGGCTTTGGCAGCGCCAGTTGTTGTTGGAATTGTGTTTGCAGCGGCAGCTCTTGCTCTTCTGAGATCCTTATGCGGAAGATCAAGAATTCTCTGATCGTTCGTATATGCATGAACCGTTGTGAGGAATCCACTCAAAACCTTGAATTTTTCATGAAGAACCTTTATAACCGGTGCAATGGAATTCGTTGTACAGGAGGCATTCGAGATCACCTGATGTTCAGGCTTCAGAACTTCGTCGTTGACACCAAGAACCACTGTAGCATCAACTTCGCCCTTAGCGGGAGCTGTTATAATGACTTTTTTGGCACCGGCTTCGATATGTGGCATGGCCTTTTCTTTGTTTCTAAAGACACCCGTTGATTCAATAACAATGTCAACTCCAAGATCCTTCCAGGGAAGATTACCGGGATTCTTTTCAGCAAAGATCTTGATCTCTTTTCCATTGACTACTATCGCTGAATCTTTTGCTTCCACTGTTCCATCAAATTTGCCGTGAACACTATCGTATTTGAGCAGGTGTGCCAGTGTCTTTGCGTCTGTAAGGTCGTTGATTGCTACAACATCAAAGTTTCCGCGCTTTACCATCTCTCTGAACACCAATCTCCCAATTCTTCCAAAACCGTTAATCGCGACTTTCATCTTTAGCACCTCCTAAAATAAGCTTGTTAGAGCATTTTATCCGGTAAATTCAGCATAGAACTTATTTTTCCTGATTCTTCTTCTCTTTTCTTTCCCACTTCTTCAAGAGCTTCGTTAACACCCGCAATGATCAGATCCTGGAGCACCTCAAAATCTTCATCTTTGAGGTCTTCATCGATTTCTATAGATTTTATACGATAATCGCATGTTGCTGTGACAAGAACAGCCCCACCACCGACAGATGCTGTAACCTCCATTGTTTTAAAACTTTCCTCCAGTTTTTGCATCTCTTCCTGAGCTTTTTGAGCTTGCTTTAAGAGTTCAGAGATGTTTCCAGCCTTTTTTGAGGAACCACCAAAATTTCTTCCGCCAAGTCCTCTGAATTTCTTAGCCATTACCCTCCTCCTCTATTTCAATTTTTACATCCTTTGCATCAAGACCCTCAAAGAGTGTCAGAATTCTTTTCACGTACGCCTTTTCATCTGGATTCAGTTTTTTCAATATGTCACTCGATTCTACAATATCATTGTCGTTTATCTTCGCTGGTTTTCCCAGTCGCATCTTCATCAATTCGGAAATCGTTTCAATATGTTCTTTTGCCAGTTCCCGGGCAAAAAGATCGTTGAGAGCAAAAGATAAAGCAAAGACATCATCTTCCTCTTTAATTGTGGCAAGGTTCAAGAGAACCCAGATCAGCACATGTCCTTCTTCATAGATAGTTTCAAAAAATTCTTTGAATTTACTATCGACTTTTTCAGATTTCTTCGAAACATCTATGTCAGTCGTAATGGGCTCCACCTCTTTTTCTTCATTACTTTTCTTAACCTCTTCTTTTACAACCGCATTCACTGCTTTAGCGGGTTCAACAGAAACTGAGGGGACATTCATAGCGGCCAGGGTGGTTAAACTAAGAACCTCAAAAGTGAGTTTTTTGTTTTCTGAATATCTCATTTCTCTATTTACTTCCCATAGCTTTTCTATGAGTTTCACACCGCGTTCAAATTCAAGTTCGCGCCTGCTAATCATATCTTTTGTAAGCTCGATAGATTGCCGAATTACCGAGTCATGAGAATATCCAAGACGCTCAATATTCTCAGACAACGCAATGATTTCATCACTATCTCCATTAAGAATTGCGACAAGATAACTTTTGAGATATTCTTCAGGTAGAATTCCCAGAATGTTTTTAACATTATCTTCTTCTATCTTCTCGCCAAACACAAGAGCACGTTCCAAAAGATTAACAGCGTCTCGCATACCACCTTTTGCCGCTTTCGCGATGATTTTGAGCGCTTCAACAGTATATGTTTTCTTTTCTTCTTTCAGGATCCTCTGAAGATATTCTACTATCTGACCCTCTGAAAGAGGTTTGAAAGTAAACACCTGACACCTTGAAAGAATCGTTTCGGGAACCTTCTCAAGATTTGTCGTAGCCAAGATAAACACAATGTGTTCTGGCGGTTCTTCCAGAGTCTTGAGCAGGGCATTGAAAGCTTCCCTTGTAAGCATGTGAAATTCATCCACGATGTAAACTTTGTAATGTCCCATGGTGGGTCTATAAGACGCTGCGTCCCTGATCTTTCGAATTTCATCGATACCTCTATACGAAGCCGCATCGATCTCGATAACGTCCATGTGGGAATTATTGTCTACAGCAATGCAGGATTCACATTTTCCACAAGGTTTATCGTCATGTGAAAGACAGTTGAGAGCCTTCGCAAGGATTCTCGCAGTGGTTGTTTTCCCTGTACCCCTCGGACCAAAAAAGATATAAGCATGAGCGATACTCTGATTCTCAATCGCTTTTTTTAGTACAATCTTTACTTGATCCTGACCAACTATTTCTTCGAACTTTTTCGGTCTGTATTTTCTATAAAGAACTTCAGCCATAAAAATCACCAACCCTCAAAATTATACCAAATTGCCGCGAAATTGTCCGATATCTTCGTAAAGTTCCCCTTTCCAGTTATTTGTGAAATTATTAACTAACTTCCCCCGCAACTATTAGTCCCGAAATATTGTTAGCAGACCCAAAGTAATATAGGTCACTATAAAAACACAAACTCAGGATCTTATAAAAAATGGTGGGCATTATGCCCACCATTAGGATACTAGATCTTGAAGCTCTTTTAAGAAACGACGGTTGATAAAATCAAATCCTTTCTGCCAGAACGCTGGATCGGAAAGATCAACTCCTACTTTTTCAAGCAACCTCTCGGGTTTATCAGAACCTCCACTGGAAAGAAGTTCTAGATATTTTTTCTTGAAGGGTTCTCCTTCCTCAAGATATTTTTCATAAAGCGCCACGACCATAAGTTGAGCGAAATCATACGCATAACAATAGAACGGAGTGTGGAACATATGTGGAATTCCCGCCCACTCGTAACCGCTGAAATCAAAATAATCGATGGAATCGCCGAACATATTTTTGAGTTCTTCGAAATAAATGCTGGAGAGTTCATCAAATGTTTGGTACTGCTTTTCTATTTTTTCGTGGGCTTTAAGCTCAAATCTGGTGAACATGTTCTGACGATTCATCGTGGCAAACATCCCTTCTAGCTGTGAAGCGATAAAAGCTATTTTCTCATCCTTGTTTGTCATATTATTGAGGATATAGTCAATCATCAACATTTCAGAGAAAACAGATGCTACCTCTGCCATAGTCAACGGTGTATGATAATTGAGAAGATTTTGTGTTTGAGAGAGAACTCCATGCAATCCATGCCCTAACTCGTGGGCAAGAGTCAACACATCGTCTTGTTTTCCTGTAAAATTCACCATCACATACGGATGAACGTTTGGACCTACGTAATAACAAAAGGCACCGGAACGTTTGTTAGGAAGGACAGGAGCGTGTATGTATTCACCTTCGAAGAATTCCCTTATGATCTCCTCGACTTTCGGATCAAATTCTCCCATCACCTTCAAAACTAGATCCTTTGCTTCCTTCCAGGTGTAGTTCTTCTCGGTGGTTTCAAGGGGGGCATAAATATCACTGTGCTTCAGTTTATCCTTCTTCATTATCTTTGCTTTAAGGCGATAATATGCATGTACAAGCTTATTGTTTTCTGTTGTAACCTCAATGAGAGATTTGACTACTTCATCTGAAATTTCATTTCCAACGTTTCGTGGACTTATGGGAGAAGGGTATTTCCTCTTCTTTGATTCCACGACCCAGTCTTTAACTATGGAGTTATATATATTGGTAAGAACTATCTCGTTTTCCTTTAATTTGGTAAGGAGAACCTCGAAGGCTTTCTTTCTTATCTCCGGGTCAGGATGCCTTTTCAAAGTATCCACTTCGCTACGGGTAAAAAGCTTTTTCTCGCCGTCTATTTCTATTTCATATCTAAAGGAACTTGTAAACTCGGTATAGAGCTTCACAAAAGCTTCTCTACCAGTAAGGTTCTTGATGTTTATCAGCTTTTCTTCAGCTTCCGACAGAAAGTACTTTCTTGCTTCACGCTGCTTTTGAACAAAATGGGCATAATCTTTCAATTGAGGCATTTTGAACTGTTTTTCGAAGAGTTCATTTGGCATCCTGGCTAATTCGAGTTTCAGAGAAACAAGGTTGTTCTCAACTTCTGAAGCAACATCCTGAATCTTGGAGAAAAGCTTGTTCGCTTCGGGGTTAGAGGTATCCCCGGAAAGAAAAAGATAAGCGTACATCATCATTTTTCCGGTGATTTCGTAAATTTTCTCAACATCAGTAAAAAGCTCAGCGAATTCTTCGGTTGAAAGTTCATTAATCCTTCCCTCAAATTTTCTGGAAATCCTTTGTGAATGTTTTTTTACATACTCGATATCCTCAGCCAGTTCAGCAGCTTCTGGGCCCTTATAAAGCTTACTGAGATCCCATTTTACATCGTTTACATCCATTGTCATGCGCACCTCCAATTGGGTTTTCTCACAATTCTTTAAAATAAATGTCTGAAATTATGCTATAAAATTCTATCATGAATAAATATTCCTTTTTCTGATGTGTTTGATTAGAAACCACCATCACGACTGCAAAAGAACACAAATAGCGTGAATCATCGATCATGAAAGATTTCTTGAAAAGATAATTTAATGGTAAAATTAATTTATCAAGAACTGGCAGAATCAAATTCGAGTAGATTGTTATGCAACGTAACTAGTAAAGGGGCGTTGCTATGAATGAAGGGATCGTGTTTTCAAAGAAAGTATCTCCACTAGGAAAAAAATTCACAAAAAACGAACTGCTCTCATCTTGCAAGGTCTTGGGCATGAATTCAAATGAAGCCACCAGAGGCCTATCTATTATGTTGCGTGAAGGAATTTTAGAAACCCATGACGGATTGTACTCTTTCAAAGATCGCTCTTTTTGGAAAAAAATCTACAACTCGTTAAACGTAAACCAGGATACGCATTTGCAACTTGCATTATTGCGGGAATTAGAAGAGGGGATTCTCTTCCATTATAAAGAAAGCGGTTTGAGTAGCGATAAATTTATATTCTTTTTGTTGTGGAAATCGAGGGAAGACATACACCGTGGTACAAACTACCAACGTCTTCTGCTAAGAAAAAATATCATAAAAAAGCTTTCAAAAAGAAAGCTATGGGCATTGGACAGTATTGAACTTTATCTACAGGACAGAACTGAAAAACCTTCTCCGTTGAATCAAGAAACGATTCTAAAGTGGATTGATGGAAGTTACCACGTCAACCCATTTGATTTCATAAGGGTGCTTCAAAAAAACTATCCACCTGACAAAATCAAAAACATAATTAAGCAAAAATTGCAAAGCAGCAAACATCTGAGCGATTATGAACGTATGGTTTTGAAGTATTTTATCCTCGAATCCGAATGCGAAATATCATCGGATGAAGAAAATTTGAAAAAACTATCCGACTTTGCTGCTTCTCTTCCTTCCACTACTTATGGAACAGCCAGGTTAAAAGCTTCCGCTTATAATAGAATAGCAACTTATTTCATTTCAAAGCAGAAATTTGAAGGATTCAAAGAATATCTTCATAAAGCCACAAAAATAGCAGAGAAGTTCGAACTGAATTTTATGCTCCCAAGGCTTTACAACAACCTCAGCATTTATTACGATGCCATAGCCCCGAACTTTGCACAGGAGATACAGGAGAAAGCAATGAAACTTGCAAAGAACAACGAAGATCTTTTTACTTCAGCATTCATAGGAATAAATCTGGCACAAAGCTACTTCTTCTATGGAAAACAAAAAGAGTTTCAAGAGATACTTTCCGAACTAACCGAAATTACCAAAAAAATAGAAAATCCGGAAATTCTTGTAAGATATAAACACTTAAAAATGCTTGTAGCTGTTTATAACGATGATTATGATGGCTTCGAAAAGCTGAAAATTGAAGTGTTGGAGGATCTGAAAACCTTTTCCGAACCAATGTATAGCAGCCTGCTAAGTAGGACCATGTTGTTCGAATTTCTCATAAAGGTTATATGGGGAGATTTTCAAAATATAGAAAAAGAAATTGAAAGCCTGAGAAAAATGAAAAAACATTTGAATCACAATGAATTACTTTTTTTGGAGATCACTCAGGCTTTGTTAGAAGACGAAAAACGGGGTTATGATGTTTTCAGAAGCAAAATAAAAGAAATGAAGCTCTACATTGAGGAGACACTTCAAACAACCGCTTTTTTTGTGGACAAAGAGAATTACGAAGATTTTGTCAAAGAATGCAAAGAAAGAATACGAATAGTTTCTAAGCTTGTTTCACATGTATCTTTAGCTCAAATATACTACGCACTAGCTATTGCTTCAAAAAGAATAGGAAAACTTTTCCTCGCTAAGCAGTATTTTAAGAAAGCCTCTATTTATTTCACACTTCAAGGAATAAATACAAAAGCACGGGAAATAAAAAATAAACATCTGCATGAGGACGTCTTTATTGATTCTGTCTTGGTTCTAGAAAAACTATTTTCCGATACCAACAAGAAATCTCAGATACCTATCAATCAAGAAAATTATCACGAGGTTCTCTGGACACTCAACAGCTTTATAAGTTTGATGGCCGCTTTTGGAGAATGTAATAGTCTTGAAGAGATAATGAACGTCTTTTCGGAATTCATACAGAATCACTTTCCGATTACATCCGTCAGAACAAAGTTTGATTGGCTGGAAAACATGACGAAGGAAATTGGAAGTGATAAAATACCACCTATGGAATCGAGATATTCGCAGTATCCATTTTATGTATCGTACGAATTCGATATAGATTTCGAGGCTAATGCCAGGATTGAAATATACAATCCCTACAACAAAGCATCTATGAAAGAGATCGAAAAGTTCAATAGGCTGATGGGATACCTGGAGCCTTTGCTTACACTTGTCTTCCGTAACTATATGAGATATACGATGGCAACGAAAGATGCTCTCACAGGTCTTTACACCAGGTGGTACTTCGAATCACGCCTTGAAGAGGAATTTGCTCGTTCAAAGCGTTTCGGCGAAGAATTCTCAGTCATAATGTGTGACCTGGATAACTTCAAAGTAGTCAACGATTCGCATGGCCACATCGTTGGAGACGAAATTCTGAAGAAAATCGCTAAAATACTTTTAAAAGGCGCAAGAGAGATGGACATAGTGGGTAGATATGGTGGTGAAGAATTTATAATCCTTCTTCCATACGCGAAACACCGGGATGCTGTCAGAGTAGCAGAAAGGCTTAAGGAACTTATTGAGGCAAACAAGGAATCACTGAAAGATGTCACTGCCAGCTTTGGTGTGGCCTCCTACCCGGCGCCACACATTAATAATGCCGCAGATCTTTTATTCTGTGCTGACCAGCGTTGTTATTTAGCCAAAAAACTTGGAAAAAATCGCGTTGTGGGTGGATCAAATGAATGAATCCTGGGAATATTATGATGATGTAGCCAGCAGATATGATTATATGTACGAAGAACCTTACTGGGTCTTATACCACGAAATTGTCAGGAAACTCATTAACGAACATCAAGTAAACGGAAAAATCCTTGACCTCGGCACTGGAACAGGCCGATGGGCGATCGAATTAGCTGATAAAGGAATGGAAATTATAGCCGTGGATCCAGCAGAGAAAATGTTGAAAGTCGCCGAAGAAAAAGCCAAACTTTACGGTGTAAACATAAAATTCACGAAGGCTTCAGGTGAAGCCCTCCCTTTCGAATCCAACACCTTTGATTTCGTTCTTGCCATGGGTGATGTTTTGTCTTATGCTAAATCTCCAGAGAAAGTTCTGGAAGAAATCAAAAGGGTTCTAAAAAATAGAGGCAAACTATTAGCGACTGTTGATAACGCTTATGCCTTTTTACATGATTTTATCTCCCAGGGAGAGACTTACAATGCTCGGCGGTTCATTGAACGAGAACGAAAGGTTCCAATAGGTGATAGCAGCGTAAGTGAAAAGCACTTCTATACTCGTCCATACTTTCCAGAAGATATAGAGAAATTAGTCAAGAATGCTTCAATGCAATTAATTGATATAGCTGCGCTTGTGGTTTTTGCACCTTATTCAGAGGAGAAATTGGCGCGAAATCTTGATAGAATAGTACAATGGGAACTTGAGTTTTGCCGAAGGAAAGAACTTTTTGGTCGTGCTGAACACCTTTTTTTCTGCGCACGAAAGGAGTAAAAGAATGGCAAAAAAGAGCGTTTCACTGGCAACCTTTTTAGGTATGTTTATTATCATGGCTGCAATTGTAGCTTTCATACTTTCGCTGGCCGCTTTAAAAACAGCAGAAGAACTTAGAATAAAAATCGATGAGTTAAATAAGCAACTCAATAGCTCATATTCTGAGTTCACTACACGAGTAGAAAATGAGGTTGATTCCTTAAAATCAATTATTACCGGTGGTGGTTTGGTAGAAAAATTCATTATTGCCAGTGAATTTCTGGAAAGCTTCGAAAATGACCTGGATGCTCTTTTTACCGAACTCCAAAAAACACCGGATAGACCGTACTTTAGAATATTCGTAACCGGGAAAGATGATGTCTGGATTGGTTTCAAAATGAATAAAAATGAAACAAAATACACTTATCAGAAAATCTTCTCTCCAGGTTTATCACAGGAAAAATTTTTCTATTTCAAACCACCGGAACTTGAAACTACATACACCATAACCCTCTCAAAAGATGCATATATAAGAGTCGCTAAACCCGACTCCGTTTATTTGATTTTTTATGGATTTAACAGCGGAAAACTGGTTAAAATGCCTTCTATCGAGGTTACAGATATTTCAGAAGAATTCAATCTTTACATTCCTGGAGAATAATAAGTAAATGAGAGAAAAAAGCTTATTCACTCTAGCAGCTTCTGGTGGATTCTTTTCTTTTGGTTTCACCGCGATAGCCCTTGGTAGCGTTTTACCGGCAATTGAAATCTTTTTTGATATAGATCATCAAATGGCAGGACTTTTACTTTCCCTGCCATCAGTTTTTTTTATAATAGCTGCTATATTGAGTATAAAATTGACTCCAAGATTTGGTCCATTTAAAATGCTCATGATCGCTATTATGACAAACACTATCGGATATCTTCTTACAGGACTTTCACCAACGTTTATCCTGCTCTTAATCGCAAGTTTTATCACTACATTCGGTAACAGTCTCATAGAAGTCAACGCTGGTGTTGGTGTGGCAGCCCTATTTAAAAAACGTACCGGCAGTGTGTTGAACGTGCTCCATTCACTCTTTTCACTTGGTGCGGTTATATCACCATTTGTTGTTGCCCTTACCTTAAAGAATGTGAAAAATTGGAATATCCCATTTTTCATCGGAGCAGCAATAACAGCTTTCACATTGTTCTTATCATTTCCAACAATCAAAATACCGTTTCTCTACTCGGAAAACCGTGAAACAAGAAATCCAAATAGCATTACAGATAAAAAAGAACGGACACTGTACTGGCTCGTCCTATCCGGCGTTTTTCTTTATGTAGGTTATGAAGTTGGTTTTTCTTCATGGGTTGCCGCGTATCTCTTTGATGTCAGAGACGTATCGTTAAGGTTCTCCAGTATTTTTCCTGCCTTACTCTGGATGGGTCTTCTTGCCGGTCGTTTGGTAGCCGGTATCACCGTTGAAAAACTCGGCTACAGTCGTAGCCTTTTATTGCTGTCGTCTTTTTCATGCATTACCTTTGTTGCAATGCTCCTGACAAAAGCTCCGATAATACTCGGTCTTTTCACCTTCCTTATAGGACTTGGATTCTCTGCTATGTTTCCAACACTTCAAGCGATACTAATCTCGCAAAGGCCAGAGAGATCTAGTTTCAATGTGAGCACCTTCAGTATAGCAGCGTCCCTCGGAGCCGCTGCGTCGAGTTATATGGTAGGTTTTGCTGGAAAACATTTTGGATTGGAAAAGGGAATACTAATCGTCCTCATGCTAATAGTTGCGGAGATATTCGTTACCCTGTTAATTCATCTCCGAATTCAAAAAAGCTGAACCTATTCCAGAGCTTTAAATCCTTTACTAGCAACTCTTTTAAGTTCGAGCAAGGGTGCTTTTAAGATAAAAAGCTCTACTGTATTGCACACTATCCCGGAAAACAAATGGCCACCACTGAGAGCTCTTGAAGGTCCCGCATGGGAAACATGCATATGAGGAAAAGGATTACCTTCCAAAAGTGATATATTTCCAGATATGCTTACCAATTCATGAGGTACGGAAATTTGCTCTTTTTCATACACCATCTTTTCAACATTAAACCAACCTATTTCTAAATCTCTGAGCATCCCAACGCCACTGATTATGACGCCAGAAGTCACACCTGCCTCCCGTAGAACTTTTTCCAGATTCTCTACAAAGTTCTCTCCATCATCCATACGGATAAAAAGAATCCTCTCATCTTCCCTATAAATCATTCTCATCCCCCCAGACAATCTGATTGTCATGCTTCAAAAATCTTACCATACCAATTCTCTGGTTAAATTTCCAATAACCTTCTTTTTCGGTTATACTTGACCATGTAGAAGCTTTGTAAACCAATGGAGGAAGTGATTAATGAATCAAAGTATAATAAAAGGAACGCTGGCATTTGCACTTGCCACCATGATTTCAAGAATCACTGGATTACTCCGCGACGCCTTTTTTGCGGGTTACTTTGGCACCTCCAGCCAATATGATGCCTATCTCGTGGCGATTTTAATACCTTTTTTTCTCAGGAAAATCTTCGCCGAAGGTGCTCTCTCAATGGTGTTTGTTCCGCTTTTCGCTGAAAAGAAAAAAAAGTCTTTAGTAGAGGCCTTTAAATTTGCTTCCACTATTCTGATTCTGGTCGTTTCCATTACCGGGGCAATCTCTCTCATTGGGATTTTTTTCTCGGAACCTATATCCGTTACTTTTGCCGGAGGATTCGAGCCCGAGGTAATCGAACTCACAGCAAAGCTCATGAAAATCACTTTTCCCTTTGTCTTGTTGATTTCAACCTGGAGCGTTTTTTACGGGATACTGAACAGTCTCAACTTTTATTTCATTGCCGCTCTGTCCCCTGCATTTATAAATATTTCTACCATTACAGGAATCGTTCTATCCAGATATCTCAACCCTCCAATCCTGGGACCAACGATTGGCTTCATTATTGGTGGTGTAGCTCAACTTACGGTATTGATAATCGCTTCTTCGAAGAGAGGATTCAGGTTCACATTAACGTTCGATAAAGAAAGCGCCAGAGAATTCAGTTTAATGTTTCTGATCGCCATGATTTCTCCTGCAATCACCCAGCTCAATTCGCTGGTTGACACGAGAGTAGCAACAGAACTGGGAAGTGGAGCGGTATCAAGCCTCCAATATGCTATGAGGCTTTACCAACTTCCTTTGGGAATGTTCGCGGTAGCTGTGGCAACTGTCTCTCTAGCAGAACTTTCGAAGTTCGCGGGAGACAACGAACGGGAAGATTTTAAAAAGATCCTGTGGGAAGCCTTCGGAACCCTGATGTTCTTTGTTATCCCGGCAACAATCGGCTTGATGATCCTTTCAAAAGAAATTGTTGCCCTTCTATTCCAGAGAGGGAAATTCACCTTCGAGGATACCCTGAACACCTCACGAATCTTGAGAGCTTATGCTGTTGGAATGCCCTTTTACGGTATCTTCGGCATTTTTTCGAGGGCTCACTACGCAAGGAAAAATCCCAGATTTCCTTCAATAGTAGCAATGATAATGGCGGGTACAAATATCCTGCTGGATATCATCCTGGGGCTTACTATAGGACCTGTGGGAATCGCTTGGGCAACAACCATCGCGGGAATACTTGGAGCGATGATCGTCTCGTTTGGGATATTCAAAAAAATAGGCTACGAAAGCGGCTACATCAGGGAAACACTTAAAATTGCCATTTGCACATCTGGAATGGTTTTTGTGCTGGTGCTTCTGAAAGCTCTTCTGCCTTTCTCCACTCTCTCCAGCTTAATCGAAATAGTGGCAGGTACAGCAATCTTCATGCTTTTGGCGAAGCTATTAGGAGTGAAAGAGCTCGAAGGATTCATGAAGTTTTTGATCGGGAGAAAAACGCGAGGGTAAACAAGATAAGAACACCAGAATCCGAGAGTCTGTCTCCTTGACTTGACATAGTAGGTGAGAGCCGAGAAAGTTGCTTCGCAACAGATACGAATCCCTTCGGGATTGTAACGAACTCCTTCGGAGTTGTTCCGAACCACTTCGTGGTTGTCTCGAACCCCTTCGTGGTTGAAAAAGACTGTCATTCTGGAAATCTTTAATCCAGAATCTTGTTCTTTACATGCTTTTTGAAAATAGCGGTATGTGGCAAGGTACTGCTGTTGTAATGCTGTGAACTGTTCTTTATATCAGTGACGCAGTCGCTCCCAACGTCAGAGCATGCTCCTTGCGCTTCGAAAGCTGACCGCTTCGCATACCTGGTTTATCATCCTGAACTTGATTCAGGATCTATAAATCATAGCCTCTCGAATCTCCGTTCTCGGATCCTATTCCGCCAAAGGCGCGTATCAACTGTAAAGAGCCCTCTCGAGTCTTTAGTCTTGTTTCTCTGGTCTCGAATCAATACCCCCAAGATCTACCAGAACCAAATTATCCAGTGATTTTATGCCAACGAATCCAGATTTCGAGAAAAGATAATA
Source organism: Kosmotoga olearia TBF 19.5.1 (assembly GCF_000023325.1). Classification (NCBI taxonomy): domain Bacteria; kingdom Thermotogati; phylum Thermotogota; class Thermotogae; order Kosmotogales; family Kosmotogaceae; genus Kosmotoga; species Kosmotoga olearia. The sequence goes on along the minus strand of NC_012785.1, from coordinate 2,138,094 downwards.
GATCACCTTTTCAAAATTCTTCCCTATGTCTTCCTGAAGTAATCCCGCTTTTCTTTGAAGGTTGTCCAATACACTGCTTCCAACAGGCTTGTTAGTCCATTTAACCTCGCAAACTACTAAAGTATTCCCACAGGTGGCTACGATATCTATTTCTTCGTCTTTTCGCCACCATCTTCCTATCTTTTCAGGTTTAACTATTTTTTCCAGATACTGCTTTGCGATTTTTTCAAAAGTGAAGGAAACAAACTGTGGAAGCGCTTTCGATATTATTTTCATTAAGTAGTCGCTTCTTCCCCGGTAAATAAGTTCTTTGTGAGGATACAGAAATTTGAAATAAAATCTTAGGTATCCATCATCGATAAAATAAAGTGGTGTCCTTCGGGGTTTTTTCAAAGAAAATGGAAATTCTTTCCTTAACAACTTCAAATCCAACAATTTTGCGAGGTAAGTACCTAGTCCTTTGTAAGGTATTTCAGTTAAATCAGAAATCTCTTTTGGCTTAGTTCGTCCGTTTGCAACTGCCTTGAGAATATCGAAATATGTAGCTGGGTCCCTTGAAAATTCTTCGAGAGTTAAGAACCTTCCCTCTTCCAACAAAAATTCACCAGCGCTAAGAACCTTTTCTTTTAACGCCTTGGAGAAATTAGAATAATCACTAAACTCATTTAAATAAAGAGGAATTCCACCTGAGACTGAATACGTTTTGATCCTGCTTTCAATATCCATCTTTTCGAGAAACAAAGAAGCATCAAAGAAATTCATGGGAGACACCAAGTACTGTCCTGTTCTTCTCCCATAGATTGGACTATTTACAGAGAGGGCTATCTTTTCAATCATTCCAACATATGAACCACATAGAACAATAACTACCGGTAGTTTTGAAAATTCTTTATCCCACCATCATTGAAATATAGAGAGAAAGGAATCGTCTTTCTGGGAGATATATTGAAACTCGTCAAAGATGATTGCTTGTTTGGTTTTCAAGGTTCTTACTGCATTAGCAAGAAACTGAAAAAACTCATCCCAGTTGGAAATTCTCAAACTATCCGGGAGATTGAGGATTTCCCTTAAAGGATCCATAAAATTATTCATAAGCTGCCTGGGGCTGGAAAGATCTGCTGTGAAGAAAAGAGGGGAATCGAAAGAATTCTCAAGAAGGTAGGTCTTCCCAACCCGCCTTCTACCATATAAAACCAAAAGTTCTGCCTTTTTTGAATTCATCTTCTTCTGAATAAAAGCTTTTTCGGTTTTTCTATTGATCACAACCGTCACCACTCTTTGTCGAAATTTACTAAATGTATATTTACTAAATTTGCATTCATACTTTATCGCATCAACCGGTTTTCTCCAAAATATAAGGGAAGGGCATGCACATTATTGTTATCGGCTATTTATAAGGCACAGCATACTGTATAAAATCCGAGAGTCCGAGACCCGAGAATCCGAGAATATAACACGTTGCGGGTTACACGTTGTAGGTTGTACGTAAGAATCGAGAATCCAAGAGCGTATGGGGTATAGAGAGACCCTTGCAGAACATGAATCAAGTTCAGGATAACAGGTTAGGGAACAAGTGTCGGGCTAGCAAGGCGAGATCTCCCTGTTCGTCATTTTGGAAATGTTCTATCCAGAATCTTACCCTTTCAAAAATAGGGACAGACACCGAAAAAAGGAGTCTGTCCCTATTTTTTATGGTGATGATAGATATATCTAACCCGGCAAATCCGCAATTGGTGATCGATATGTTATGGGTTACACTTTACGGAATATGTGGACAGTAAAGCATGAGAGATTTCATCTTTAAAAATTCTGATTCCTTAGAATTACATACTAAACTTAGTCTATTTTGAATGAACATTTAATTAAAAAAGAAGCGCATTTTATTGTTTCCAAGATACCTTTACACCTGCCCTGCATAACGCAGGGCAGATTTATTAGTTTCAAAATCACTGATTTATTCAGAAAAATAGCCATGACTGTTGGAGAAAAACTTAAATACACTTATCTCTATGACCTCGATAAAAACGTAATGGATTATCTGAAGAAAGTCAAGAATTTAGACAAAGACGCAGACGACCTCTCTTAACCGATTTTTGACAAATTCACCGTTACATTGTCAGTCTGGTAGAAAAGTTATGAGCTTGATGTCATTCCTCTTTCTTGCTATCTCTTGAAGCTCTGACGTAAACCCGCTTTTAGAAAACAATATATAAAATGGTTCCTTCCCCCGGGAGATCATATCGGTACGTTTTTCAAGAAGATAGAGCGACCTTGTGTCCATGGGATTCGAGGTGAATTTGCATTCACCGGTGATTATTCTATCCTCTGAAATACCCACTATGTCCACATCATTCTTCCTATCCCACCATTTTCCGATTTTTTCTGGAACAAAGGGTAATTCTCCCCTGGCTGCCATCGTATAGGCGGCTTCCCTACATAGGTCTTCGTACACAAGTGGCACCAGAACGGAACGGAACGTGTTTTCGATACTCTTTAACGCTGGGTCTATCTTTCGAATTTCCAGATAGTCTAGAAAGGGAAAAACATAGTGGAACCAGAAATTTAAGAACCTGTCCTTGATCAAATAAATACCTTTCTTTGACCTTTCAGGGTTTTTCTCGGTAACCGGAACCATCCGTTCGACGAAGTCCAGATCTCTCAGCACCTTAAGATATCTTGTAAGATGGCTTGGATTACTGTTGAACGCCGATGCTATTTCCCCTATCCTGTTTTTTCCATCCGCGATCTGCGCTATTATTGACATATAAGTTCCTACCGCGTCCGTTTCTTTTTCAAGAAGGAAAAAGGGCTCCCTGTACAGATAACTGTCCTTATTCAGAACAGCCTCTACGATGAACTTGATAGGATCCTCAAACCTTCTTGCCTCTTCTATGTATTTGGGAATACCTCCAGTGATCGAATAAAACTCAAGGAGCTTTTCCTTATCTCTGAAATCGAAGAATTCACTACAGATCTCAAAGTTCATTGGTTTGAGCAATATCTGTGCGGTGCGCCGACCGTACAGCGGGCTTGAATAATTGAGAACCTGACTGAGCATCATGGTTATAAGAGAACCGCAGAGAATAACCATAGTATTGGATTCCTTCAAATAGCTATCCCAAACCATTTGAAAAACTGACGGGAATGCTGGGTTCACAGTAGCCAGATACTGAAACTCATCTATCACAAGTATTTTCTTTCCTTTTTGCCTTGAAAACATCAAAAACAGACTCTCCCAGTCCAGTGGCTGGTCAAAATTAGAAAGTACCCTATCACCAGTATAATCAAAGAGCAGTCTCTGGAATCTTCTCCGCTGGACAACCTCAGGTTCCTCCGTTGCAAGGAAATACAAAGCTGGTTTGTTTTCAATGAATCTTTCTATAAGAGTGGTCTTGCCGGTTCGTCTCCTTCCGTATAAAACAACGAATGAAGAAGATTTCCTGTATTCTCTTTCAAGAACTGAGAACTCTTCTTTTCTATCTACAAACATACAATCCCTCCCACTCAGATTCTATCATATTATGTTTCAAAACATAATACTGTGAAACATAATACTTCAAAGTATATTTTCTGGGATTACTCGGATTCGTAATTTTTCACTGCGAAATAAGCAAAACATTGTCCTCAACCGTACCAACTCATAACTAAAATACAAAAGGAAAGATTTGTTTTGCTGAGTCCCCAGAAACTGTTATGATACTAATAGACAGCTAAGCTTAAAAAGTAGGGAGATGTTTGGATGAGGAAAGCTTTACTTTTGTTGTTTATCATGTTGGCTTGTTTAGGTTTCGCAGCGGATTTCTTTATCGAGTCAGACCAGCAGGTGTTTTTAATAGGTGATTTCACCGAGTGGGAACCGGTTCCTCTGGAAAAGGCTGCAGGCAGTTGGTGGTATCTGTCAGTGAGCTTGGACAACGGGACCTATAATTACTATTTCACTGATGAATCTGGTAACCGCCTTATTGATCCTTTCAAAGAGACAACAAACATTGAGGGTAAAACCTTCAACATTTTCAGGGTTGAAGATCTTGAACCCGCAACCCACAAAATATGGGATAGAGAATATTTTAATCCCGTGAAGCCGGGAGAATTTTACTTGAGCGTCTCAGGAAAAGAAGAAGCTTTCACTAAAGCGTTCATCCACATAAATGGCGCAAAATTAGAAATGCCGTTTTTGAAAAACTCCGGAAATCAGGACTATTTCAGAATCCATCTAACTGATTTGCAGAACCTCGAATACTATTTTGAACTGCTCGGCAACGATAAAAAGCTATTTTTGGGCGCCAACGGCGTTTCAGAACAATCCGTTATTCCTTTCAGATTCACCCCAGACAATCTTCCTGTAAATTATTTCGACACACCAGAATGGTCGAAAGGAGCAGTGTATTACCAGATTTTCCCTGAAAGGTTCGCAAACGGTGACCCTTCGAATGATCCCGAGGGTTCACAAAATTGGTACGCAGATCCCAAAAGCGCCAACCTTGGTTCCGATGGTTTCTTTGGCGGAGATCTTCAGGGTGTTATCGATCACATGGATCACCTGAAAGACCTTGGGATAGATGCCATCTACTTTAACCCTATTTTTGAGAGTGTCTCGAGTCACAAGTACGATACCGCGGATTATATGAAAATCGATGACAATTTTGGGGATTACGAACTCTTCAAGAAAATGGTGAATGATCTATCTTCATCCGGGATAAGGGTAATCCTGGACGGAGTATTCAACCACACTGGCGACGAATTCAGGGCATTCCAGGATGTTAAGAAAAACGGCAAAGATTCCCCCTACTGGGATTGGTATTTTATAAAAGGAAATAAACCGAGAAGGTACAAGGGACACGCCATGAACTACATCGCCTGGGGCGGCTACGCCGATATGCCGAAATTGAACGTTCTAAATCCAGAGGTACAGGAATACATCGGCAAGGTAGCTGAAAAATACGCCAAAGCAGGCATTTCAGGCTGGAGACTTGATGTTGCTGGAGAAGTCGCTCCAGAATTCTGGAAGAACTTTTTCCGCCCCACTGTCAAAAGTATGAACAAAGAATCTATAATCGTTGGGGAAATCTGGGGAGACTCAAAGGTGTATCTGCAAGGAAACATGTTTGACTCTGTTATGAATTACCAGTTCAGGGATGCAGTTATCGAGTATGTTGCAAGACCGATGCATTCCGCGAAAAAATTCGCCAACATGACTGGGTTTTATCTCAAAAGATATCCACCCCAGGTTCTGCATTCTCTATGGAATATGCTGGATAGTCACGATACTGAAAGAATGCTTACAACACTTTATGGTGACATAGAGCTTTTCAAAATAGCCGTAGGCTTGCAGATGACTTTTATAGGTTCCCCGGTGATCTACTATGGAGACGAAATAGGCATGACAGGAGGAAAAGATCCTGATAATCGAAGACCTATGCCGTGGAAAGAAGAACTCTGGAATAAGGATATCCTCGAATACTATAAAAAACTCATTAGCTTCAGAAAGGAATATCCTGCTCTGAGGAAAGGTTCCTTCGAGATCATCGCCACTGATGGAACTTTGATGGCTTATAAAAGAACGTTAGAAGATGAGGAAATCATCATTTTTGCTAATCCTGGAAACGAAAAGGCAACCTTTTCCGGATCACTACCAGGTCTTTACCATGAACTATTTACCAATACCCAGATGGAGATCAAAAACTTAGAAGTTCCAGCTAAAAGTTTTCTCATTTTCAAGCGGATACGCTGATATTTTCTAAAAAGAATTTCGTGCCTGACATATCATATAAGGATGACCTGGAGCAATTCTGCGATCGAGTGATTCAGATCGGTTGAAAATTTTTATTGCTCTAGCAAAAGCCACTTCCATAGAGGAAGCAAAGTTATCTTCTTTCCTTCTATTTTTAACTCATCCTCAAGGTCGTCCGTTATGAGAATTCTTTCAAATTCCTTGCCTGGAAAGTCTACAAGTCCTTTCAGTTCTCTGTCTCTCAGGTCTTTTCTTTCGATGTTAGACATGGTCACATTTATAGCAACGTTTCTTTTCCTTCCTAGAGCTATGAAATCCACCTCTGTTTCATTATTCCTCCAGTAGTTAACTTTGTATCTCCTTCTAAGCAATTCGATAAAGACAACATTTTCGGCATCACGACCAAAATCATCTGTGAACGGTTTTACAACAGCTTTTCGGAGCCCCGTATCCACTGAGTACAGCTTTCTTGGACGTTGAATAGATTTCTTTATGGAGTTACTATAAAGGGTTAGTTCGAAAACAATATAAGCCTCTATTAAATGGGACATGTGCTCTGATATCGTGTTAGTAGAGGTCTTACCAGAAACCTGTTCAATAAGTCTCTGAAGCTGGCGATAGGTCATAAGATTACCACTATTTTTCAACGCGTACAGCGCTATTCTTTTCAGCAGTTGCACATCTCTAACTCCCCAACGTTCAACGATATCCCTGTAAATCATGTCATCGAAATAGGTCTCAAGAATCTCCATCCCTTCATCTGGTCCATAATTAAGCAAAACTTCCGGAAATCCCCCTGTTTCAAAGTACGAAAAGAGCAGATTCTTTATTTGATCCTTCTTCGCATAAAGTGATAACTCATCAAAACCAAATCCCCGAGAAGCAACAAAATCTCTGAATGAAAAAGGATAAAGAGTAAGATCTATATGTCTTCCTGTAAGCAAAGTGCCCAATTCTTTAGAAGATAGTTTTGAGGATGAACCAGTTATGAAGAACTTAGCTTCACCTATTTCTCTGTAGGTTTCAACCCATCTTTCCCATCCTGATATTCTCTGAGCTTCGTCAATGAATACAATAGCCTTTCCAGAAGGATTTACCCGTTGCCTATAAAGCCTATACAATCTCTCTAACAATTGTGGTGAACTCTCTTCTTGCGCAAGTGATACATCTTCCAGATTTATAAAAAGAAACGAAAGGGGATCTCTTGATCCTCTGAGGTCATTGTAGAACACTTTTAATATCGAAGATTTACCAGCACGTCTTGGTCCCTTTATTATTTGAACCAGGTTTCCTGAAAAGTATCTATGAAGAAACTCAACTTCTCTCCTTCTAATCAGATCCGGTATTTCGCCTTTATCCCAGTAGTTCCAGCGAATTAAAACAGAAAACAACTCTTGATCTGTCATATGCGACACCCCTAAGTTGAATAGTATACTGTTCAGATTATATCATAAATTGAATAGTATACTGTTCGATTAAGCGTTCAGGTGTCTCTCATCGAACATCCCTAAAAAATCCTGTCAGCCAGCTCCTCCAATGCTGTTAGATTAAATTGCGATCCTATGAAAATGAATTTGTTAATTGAATTTGAAGTATGTTAATATTGACGCGGTAATAATGTTTAACGCGATTCAAATTATTTGTTTAGTAACTTTGGAGGGATTGTGGTGAATAAAACTCGCTATATACTCATAGGAATCCTTTTGCTCATTTCCACTTTCACATTAGCCGAAAAGCTTTTTACTCCCGAGCAGTTGAGAGAGGACTTAGATTTTCTTGTCTCCAAAATTGTTGAAGAGTATTACAACCCCTGGCTCAAGGTAGATAAAGATGTATTCTGGAATCTTGTCGAAGAGAAAAAAGCTCAATTAGACCATGATATGACACGGTCGGAATTCTACATGATAGCTGCTCCATTAATAGCCATTCTTCACGACCAGCACTCCATGTTATATCCTCCGTCGGATGTCGAGATTAAAGTTTTCCCCTTCAGATTGCGCCGGGTAAACGGGTATGCCGTGGTGGTTGATTCAATCTGTGATTTGCCAGTTGGAGCCATTGTTACAAAGATCAACGGTATTCCGGTTGAGAATGTTGTTGAAGAGCTGGAGATTTATGGTATTTCTGAAACCGGAGAGAGTAGATTGAACTGGTTGGTTAATTACTTCTTCCAATCTTTACCTAAGTGGTGGGGAACAGAGGAGTTCGAAATCACCTATCTTTATGAAAATGAAGAAAAGACGCTGAAGATTGAATCTATCTCCCCAAAAGATTATAAACGGACCTCTCAACCGGTAAGAAAGAGAAGTCCATCATTTGAACTGTACGGTTCTATTGGTGTCTTGAAAGTTCCAAGTTTTAATGGAGAGTTTCAACAAGAAATAATAGACAGGATGGAAGAAGCTCTGGATAGCCCCATTACTGATCTGATCATAGACGTTCGAGGCAATACAGGAGGGTGGTCCGCGCTAAGTTTGTTGAGATATTTTGTAGATAAACCAACTAAACTGGCCATAGGTATCGGGGTGAAATCTTATACCAAGGAAGGAGTTAAATACGCTATTTTAGATTATGGTGTGAATGTGTATCCTGCGAAAAAACGGTTTTCTGGAAAGCTGTGGATTTTGACAGATGAAGATGTGTTTTCCGGTTGTCTCATGTTCCTTGGTTTTCTAGTCAGAAAAGGCATAGGGACAATTCTCGGAGAAAGGTCCAGTGAAACCGCAAACTTCGGATTTAAACAGCATGGATACTTACTACCAAACACAAAATGTAGAGTGAAGTTATCAAAAGAAAGGATTTTTCTTCTTGAAGAAGGAGAGCATATAGAGCCGGATATTCCCATAAACCTGAACCTTGAGGAAAAAATATCCTGGCTAATTGGTAAAGCTGATCCCATGCTTGATAAAGCCCTTCAGATTGTCAAAGAGGCGCAGAAAGGGGGTTATTCTACTTCCGAATAATCCTGAATGGCTACGTATATCCTCAAAAAATAAGACATCCGGTTTTCAATGAAAAGAAAAAACAAATGGTAAATTATAGAAAATTACAGAATTCGGATATAAATCCATATATTTGATTGTAGTTAAGTATTATATGCTATTCAAAGGGGTCCAGGTGTTAAAAGGACCCCGTGTTTTGTTGATATAATCCAATTAGTTAGTCCAGTTTACTAATTTATTCGTTAACTTGAAACTGATTCATTGGAGGAGTCTATGCTTATACTGAAACCCAAAGATACACGAATTAAAAACGCTATTACTTTACTTCATATTTTATTGAAACAGGACGGCATTTCCAGAGTTGAGCTTTCGAGGATTACAGGGTTAACTAAGACGACTGTATCATCTATCATAAAGGAATTTTTAGCCGCTGGAATAGTTGAAGAATCCCCGACAAAGCCAAACGGAAATGTCGGTAAAACACCTATCTCTTTGCATATCAAAAAGAACGCTGTGTACACATTGGGAGTCCATCTTGGAAGACACAACATAAAAACGGTATTAATGGATGCCAGTATGAAAGTACTGATGGAAAGCAATGGATTATCTTATAAAAAAAATGATCCAGACAGTGTTCTTGAAAAGCTCTATCTGGATATTAATCATATTATGGAGAAAGCAGAAAAGCATGGGATTAAGGTTGGAGTTATAGGAATTGGAATCCCTGGTCCTCTTGATCCCGAAACTGGTGTTATAAAGTGTCCACCGAAATTTGAGGGATGGATAAATATTCCGCTTGGAGAGATCATACAAAAAAAATACAAACTGCCTGTTTGGATAGAAAATGATGCGAATGTAGCTGCACTTGCGGAAAAGTGGCACGGTGGCGCAAAGTATCTAAAGAATTTCGTATACATACTTGTGAATGAAGGAATTGGAGCCGGAGTTGTAATTAATGATGAACTTTATCAGGGAACCCATGACTATGTTGGAGAAATAGGCCACAGCTTATTTTATGTTCATGGGCAATTTAAATATCTCGAAGATCTGTACGGAGTAGATGTATTGACAAGCCAAATAAAGTCATGTGGATTGAATGCACACAGTATTGAAGATGTCGCGAATCTTCTCAAAGCTGACAACAAAATTGTATATTCCATTGTACGCGATAGTGCCAAGTGGCTTTCTATTGTCGTTCTTAATGTCATACATTTATTAAATCCTCAGGCCGTCTTTATTGGTGGGACAATGGCAGCATTGGGTAATTATCTAATCCAACCGGTAAAAGAAATAGTCTCTCAATATTTATTTGGCGATCAGGAAACCGACGTGAAACTTTCGGAAATTTCAGACAATGCCGTGGCAATCGGAGCCGGAATTTACGCTACTGCAAAATGGTTAGAGGCCAAAAGTATCGAACATGTACATCATTAGGGACAATCTTTTTTTAATACCCCATAAGGGGAAATCTTAAAGGGGAGGTAGTGTTATGAGAAAGTTCTTTGTTCTTTTGATGATTCTTTCAATGGCCTTTGTCGCATTCTCAGCAAATCAACTAGAAATATTTAGCTGGTGGACAGGCGGTGGAGAAGAAGAAGGCTTGCTGGCGCTCTTTGATGTCTTTCACAAATACTATCCCGATGTAGAAATCATCAATGCTACAGTCGCCGGGGGTGCTGGTACAAACGCTAAAGCCGTATTGAAAACAAGAATGCTCGGTGGGAACCCACCTGATTCTTTCCAGGTCCACGGTGGTATGGAACTTATCGATACCTATGTGGTTACAGGAATGATGGAACCGATAACTGATTTACTTGAAGAATGGGGAATAATCGATAAGTTCCCGGAAGATATTCTCAAAATCTGTAGTTACAAAGGTGAAGTTTACTCTATCCCTGTCAATGTTCACAGAGGAAACGTTGTTTTCTACAACAAAGCGATTCTCGAAGAGGTAGGTATTGAAAAAGTTCCTTCTACGTGGCCGGAATTTATAGAAGTCCTGAAAAAAATTAAAAAAGCAGGTTATATCCCTCTGGCATTAGGTGACAAGAACAAATGGACTGCAACACATTTATTCGAAGACATACTTCTTTCAACTCTTGGCCCGTACAACTACAACGGTCTCTGGAATGGAAGAACCTCCTTTGAGCATCAAGGAGTAAAGGAAGCTCTGGAAATATTCAAGGAACTTATGAATTACGTGAACCCCAACCATGCTTCTCTCACATGGCAGGATGCCACATTGCTCGTGTTTGAGGGCAAAGCTGCTTTTAATGTGATGGGAGACTGGGCTGAAGGATATCTGAAGACATTGGGTTGGACACCGGGTAAAGAATTCGGCTGGATGGTAGTTCCCGGAACGAAGGGTTCTTTCATGGTCGTTACAGACACCTTTGGGCTCCCGAAAAATGCTCCTCACAGAGAGAATGCCATCAAATGGCTAAAGATTATATCTTCCGTCGAAGGTCAGGATACTTTCAACCCAATCAAAGGATCGATTCCTGCTAGAATCGATGCTGACAGAAGCCTTTACGATGACTATTTGATCTGGTCCATGGACGATTTCGCAACAAATGCCCTCTGTCCGTCGATCATTCATGGTTCCGCCGCTCCTGAAGCCTTCGTCACTGCCCTCAACGATACTATCAACATGTTTATAACCAGAAAAGACGTTAAAAAAGCGCTTAAAGAGATTATTTACGCCGCTGAAGACTATCTAGAATAAAAATAAGGAGGCCCCTCTGGGGCCTCTTTGTTCACTTCACATTAGGGGGTGAAGCCTATCAAAGGATCAACTCGACGGAAGTTAACAGGATTTCTGATTCTGCTGCCAACGATTGTGTCACTGACCATTTTTGTATACATATTTATAGGCTGGACTGTAAGAGTTTCTTTCTCGAATTGGAACAGCTTTTCCAGACTCCTAAGGGGTGAATATAGATTCGTCGGCTTAAGAAATTATCTGAGGCTTTTTGAAGACCCACGTTTTCAGACAGACTTATGGAATACGCTCTACTTTACTCTCTTTTTCATAATCGGTTGTCTATCGTTGGGAATAATCCTCGCTGTTCTTGTGGACAAAGGGTTAAAAGGTTCAAGGGTATTTCAAAACATCTTCTTATTTCCAATGGCCATTTCCTTTGTTGTTACCGGTACTGTTTGGAGCTGGATTTTTGCGCCGGGAATTCCGCCTAAATACCCGCAGGGGATAAACCTGCTTTTCAAAATGCTCGGACTTGAAGCTTTGCAGTGGAAATGGTACACCAGCACCACCTCATTTCTACATTTTAACGTTGCCCTAATTCCAGTAATAATAGCCGCCATCTGGCAATTATCAGGTTATACAATGGCTATGTATCTGGCAGGATTGAGAGGAATCCCACAATCACTGATTGAAGCAGCCAAAGTTGACGGTGCTTCTGACAAGCAAATTTTCTGGAAAATTAAATTTCCGATTTTGCGTCCAATAACCCTAAGCGCAATGATAATCCTCGGCCATATTTCCTTGAAGATCTTTGATCTTGTTTATGCTATGACCGGAAGTGGCCCAAATAATGTTACTGATGTACCTGCAATTTATATGTTTGAAACTACATTCCGGGCAAATAGATATGCTACCGGCTCTGCCATCGCCATTATAATGCTTGTAATGGTAGCAGTAGTGATAGTACCGTACCTTATTTCATCCATGAAAAGGGAAGTGAGCAGATGAAAAAAATAAATGCGACCTTAACATATATTCTTTTACTCATCTTCGCAGCTTTTTTCTTAATGCCAATATATGTTCTATTCTCAACCAGTTTTAAGTCACTGACAGAAGTGAGTCTGGAAAGACTGTGGTTCCTTCCTACCAAACCTTCTCTTTACGGTTTTATAAAGGCTTTTCAGAAGCTTTCTCCTAATCTAAAGAACAGTTTTATTCTCGTGATACCCGCAACGATAATTTCGGCTATGGTGGGATCAATAAATGGATACGTACTGTCAAAAATTAAATTCAAAGGATCTGACCTGTTATTTACTTTGATACTCTTTGGAATGTTTATTCCATATCAAAGTGTTCTATTTCCCCTAATCAGATTCCTTCAAAGGATAAATCTCTATGGTTCCATCTGGGGATTGGTCCTGGTACACATCATATATGGTCTTCCAATAACAACGTTGATTTTCAGAAATTATTATGCTGAAGTTCCTTCAGAACTCATAGAAGCTGCTCACATAGATGGTGCGGGAATTTTCAAAGCATACTGGAAAGTCCTTTTCCCGATTTCTATACCCGGATTCGTTGTGGTAATTATCTGGCAATTCACCAACATCTGGAACGAATTCTTATTTGCGGTTACGGTTACCAGCGATCCCACTAAACAACCAATTACAGTTGCCCTGGTAAATCTCGCAGGAAGTAAAGTCGTGGAATGGAATGTTCAAATGTCAGGGGCACTTTTAGCAGCACTCCCAACTCTTTTGGTGTACACCTTATTAGGTAAATATTTCCTTAGGGGTCTCCTTGCCGGTTCTGTAAAAGGGTAAGGAGAAATCATAAAAAACTTCATCCAAAAGCGGATTATCACCGATTCAAAGGATGTTTTTTTGTTTCACCAATGGTGAAATAGGGTTGTTGTGTTTCGATTAAAGATCCACGATCTTACCAGGATTGAGTATGTTGTTCGGGTCAAATATCCGTTTTATTCCTTTTATCAACCTGATCTGGGACTCGTCAAGGATTATAGGAAGGTATTTCTTTCTCTTCAGACCAATACCGTGTTCACCGCTGATACATCCCCCCAGATCTCTGGCGAGCTCATATAATTCAATCAGTGCAGGTTCCAGATGTGCTTTCCAGTACTCTTCCGTTCTATCACCTTTGACAAATGTCACGTGAACATTCCCGTCGCCGGCATGACCGAAACTCAACATCTCAAGGCCGTGTTTCTCAGCAATCTTTTCCGCACCTTTTATGAGTTCCGGAATTCTTGCCATGGGAACAGAAACATCTTCCATACAATGAACCGGACTGTACACCGAAAGGGCTTCTGCTATCGACTTTCTCACCTTCCAGAGCTTTTCGCGAGTGTTTCTGTTATCCGCTACAAATACCTCCAGCGCTCCCTCTTCCAGGCAGATATCTCCTATCCTTTCGTAATCGTCAGAAACAGCTGTTTTGTTGTTGCCCTCCACTTCTATTATGAGGTGTGCTCCCGCATCACTGTACGGAAATTCTATATTCAAAAACTTACATGTAGACTGTATCGAAGATCGATCCATGAATTCCAGTGAAGAAGGCATAGTACCGGATTTAACCATGAGTTTCGGAACAGCGTCTATGGCTTTCTCAACAGATTCGAAGGGTGCCAACAGGGCAACAGAATATTTTGGTTTTGGAAGCAGTCTGAGAGTGATCTTTGTAACTATACCCAACGTTCCCTCAGAACCTATCAATAGATGAATCATATCGAACCCGGTAACATCTTTTATCCTTTTTCCGCCAAACTGGACTATCTCACCGGTAGGAAGTACAACCTCAAGGGCGTACACATGATAACCGGTCGGGCCATATTTTAGGACCTTGTTTCCTCCGGCATTTTCAGCCACATTCCCACCTATTGTGGAACTATCGCTACTGCATGGATCTCCCCCATAAATAAGGCCGTGCCTGTCAGCGAGTTTCTGAATTTCATTGGTTATAACACCCGGTTCAACGGTTATCATCATGTTTTCTTCATCGAACTCGATTATCCTGTTCATCTTTTCCAGCGAGAGTACAATTCCGCCACTTGGCGGGATAGCTCCTCCCGAAAGCCCCGTTCCTGCCCCTCTTGGCGTTACGGGTACTTTGTATTGATTCGCCAGTTTCATGACACTGGAAATTTCTTCTGGAGTCAGGGGAAACAGAACTATCCCGGGCATCGAACCTTCGAGTTCAGCCGTTTCATCCCGGGAGTATTTCTCGAGGAAATCTCTTTCGAGTTTCATTCTATCTCCAAAGATCTCTTTTAGACTGTTAAGCAACTCTTCTTGTATCTCAATCATCTTACTTTCTCTCCTTTCAGTGCTTCCAACCGCTTTAGAATGGTCTCAAGGATTTCAGACGCATCACCCACAAGACCAATATCAGAGAAATCGAATATCGGTGCGTTTCTGTCTTTGTTTATCGCCACTATCACATCTGATGTCTGCATTCCAGCTATGTGCTGTACAGCCCCGGATATTCCGGCAGCGAGATAAACCCTTGGTTTCACGGTATGCCCGCTGAGTCCAACCTGACATTCGTGCCCTATCCATTTAGAATCAACGATAGGTCTAGAAGCACCCACTGAACCGTTGACAAGCTTCGCTATTCTTTTCAACAGCTCCAGGTTCTCGGGCTTTCGCAGCCCTCTACCGCCGGATATGACTATTTCTGAATCCTGTATGCTTTTCATCTCTGAAGGGGTGCCCTTAAATTCAACCAGTTCCATCCGATCGATCTTCGAGAAAAAAATGGGATGGATCTCGCGATATTCGCGCGGCCCATCATATTTTTCTTCCAGTACCGAAAAGGTTTTTGGTCTTACGGTAGCCATCTGTGGCCTATGGGCTGGTGTTTTAATCATAGCCATGATATTTCCACCGATCGCCGGCCTAGTTTGAAGGAGGTTTCCTGTTTCAACTTCGATATCCAGACCGGTACAATCTGCCGTCAACCCTGTACCAAGAACACCTGCAAGCGCTGGCATAATCGTTCTCCCGGTAGTGGTGGCTGGTGCCAGGATTATCTCTGGCTCAGCTTCTTTGGCAAGCTTCTCAAGGGTTTCAAGGTAAGCCAAAAAATTAAACCTCTGAAAAACTTCATGGACAGCCGCTATAATCCCATCGGCACCGTAACGGTACAACAACCCTTTCTCGGTTTCAGTCATCGTTCTTTCACTTAATACGATCACCCAAACCATGAAGTCTCCAGCTTTTTTAGCAATTTCCCTCGCTTTGCCCAGTAATTCGTAGGTACTGGAATGAATTTCGTCGTTTCTTCTCTCCGCTATAACCCATATATCCTTACTCATTTTTCTACCTCCAAAAACGGCTTGAGCAGTTCTATCACTTTGTCTATACCTTTATTCAAATTCTTCCCCTCGTACATCTCAACCGTTCTTGAAATCTTCGGCGTGCTGATCTTCACCACTCTGGTCGGCGAACCTTTCAACCCTACCATAGCGGGATCTATCCCTGTCATGTCGCAATTGAGCACCTCTATCTTCGCTTTTTTGGCCTTTTTCTTCCCTGAAAGTGTCGGCAATCTCGGTTCGTTTACATCCTTTGTAACTGTAAGCAAACAGGGAAAACTGACCTTCCACTTTTCTTTTCCTTCTTCCACCTCTCGTTCTGCCACAATACCAGACTCAGAAACGTCACATATATCAGACACATAGGATAATACAGGTATCCCCATGAGAGCTCCCACTTCAGGACCAACCTGTCCGGTTTCTCCATCGATAGATTTTTCTCCCGCGAGTATTAAATCGAAATTACCGAGTTTCCATAGGGTGGCCACCAGGGTTCTGGCAGTAGCATATGTATCCGCTCCGGCAAAACGCCTATCGCTAACAAGCACAGCGGTATCTGCTCCCATCGCTATGGCTTCCCTTAAAGCTTCCTCAGCCACCGGAGGTCCCATTGTGACCACCGTTACTTTAGCACCGTTAGTTTCCTTTATTCTGAGAGCTGCTTCTAATGCGTGCAAATCCAGGGGATTTATGATATTTTCCAACCCTTCTCTTATCATGGTTCCCGTCTCAGGATCGAGTTTCACTTCATCTGTATCGGGTACCTGTTTTATGAGTACGGCTATATTCACCTGTTTCTCCTCCTTGGAATTTAATCAGATTGCTTTATCAAGATATTCTTATGAAATCGCTGTAGTACATTTTCAAACGATACGTTTACACATATCACGATTTCAATTACTGATTCGCTGAATCAAAATATCAAGCACTTTATCAATTTCTTTTTCAGAGGTAATTACGACCGGTGCCCTCGATAGCATAGAAATCCTACTGCTGGTATTAAAGGTGAAAACCGCGACAACAATGCAGTTGTGTTTATTGAAATCTCGAGCAGCTTTGAATTCTTCTCCCATTGTCGAAGCACGATAAACAATTGGTTTGCCTCCAAGCATTTCTACTTTTTGGGCAAAATCTTTTGCAACCTGTTCAAACTCCTCGGAATAAGCGATTCCCACATATTGATCATTTAGCACTCCATACTTTGTTCTTTTCAGCGTAACCGTAGCAAAATTTACAGGATCTTTTAGTTGTGGAATGTATTCGAGCGGTTCATATCCAGGTTTTTCTATGATCACTTTCCCCGAACTCTGGATTAAATCAAGAAGTTTCCCATCTTCAGAATATACCTGAATAACCTCGACATTTTGTTTTCCTGAAAAAGTCACAGTTAGTTCCTTCGTGATTGAACCACTGCTGAGTGTCAACGTTACTTTATCTTTTCCCATGTAAGGAACGAAAATATAACCGTTCCTCACCGAGATAAAATCATTGCTGGAAATAATTTTTGGAATGCTTTCTAATCTGTGTTTCCCCGCGTAAACAGCATACTCTACACGAAAATAGCTTCCCACTACTGCTGGTGCAACAGTTGGAAGGACGCGAACCCATATTTCTGAAGCCCTTGGGGAATAAATTATGGATTTTCGATACATTTTACTCCTGATACCTTCCTTTGAAACAGCATAAACGACAAGTTCGTATCTACCTGGCGCAATGTTTTCTGGAACTATAAACTTCACCGATAATCCATTTTCGTCAATAACTCTTTCAAGGGGTGTAGAATTCAAAAAACCTGATATTTCAGTAAGTGGTATATCAGAGGCAACAGCAAATTCATTGCTGATTTCTTCTGCTGTATCGATTGTTAGTTTCGGGATCTTTTGACTGAAGAGCTTTATTATCGCATCTCTGTACGCCAGCGCCTCTTTTCGAAGATTTTCTTCATTCATCAACCATTTTTCCCGTTCCGCATTAGACATTAGACACGGTTCTCCAAGGACTGCAGGAATTTTCACTGTTCTCATAAGGTAAACATCACCCGGTCCCGGATTGCCTTTTGTGCCAACGTATTTTTCAAAGCTATCTATCAAATAATCTGCAAGATTTCTTGCATAATCACCGGAAAGGGTAGAGTAATAAACTATAGAAAAGTCAGCCTCCGGAGAAGTTTCCATGTAGTTGTGATGAATGCTTACAAAAAGATCCCCCTGAACAATGTTTGCAATTTCAGCCCTTCTCTTCAAAGAAACGGTAGTATCTCTTGTACGTGTCATAACAACAATTGCTCCTTCTTCTTCCAACATTTCTCGAAGCATCAAGCCAACCTTTAGATTTATGGTAGCTTCATCTATATGAGTCGCTATGGCCCCTCTCTCGGTACCGCCATGCCCCGGATCAATTACAATGATCTTATCATCAAGAACTCCGGACAAATACATAACTGAAACCAGCAAAAAAACTAAAACACTGAGTTTCTTCATAAACACACCTCCCAAGGAAATTCCCCTAAGGACATCTTTCACAACTCGATTGAGTCAGCAATAACTCCAAATCGAACTGTCAAAGATGACCAAGGGATAGATAAAGGACGCCCTGTAACGGGCGCCCGGTATGCTTATTACTGCATCAGGTATAAAATGATATTTGCGAGAAGCATCTGAACCATCGGTTCTTTAAAATTGATAGGAAGGAAGAGATCTTCACCAATGTAAATTGTATTATGCGCTTCGATAATCGCACCATTGAGATCCGGCATATGGCTTGGCAGAATCTTATCATCGTTGAACCATTCACCAAGAACTTTTCCGCCTTCGAGTGTCTTAACAACCATAACCCAATGTCTTGTTGTTGGTATAAATTCGTCCAAACCTTCCCAGATTGGATGGTCAGCTGCTTTTTTAATGTAACCGTGCGCTGGCGGTTTCCAGGCAAAGGAGCTATAGGATATCTTTAGCTCATTAGAAAGCCCGAATACATCTGGATTATCAAACTTACTATTGTTATGATCTCTGAAAGATACCTGACTAAGCGCAAGGACCTTTCCACCCTCAGAGATGAACTTTTTAACCGCCTCAACTTCAAGTGGTGAGAGTCTTCTGGTATCACACAGTATGAGAAGTTTTACCTGGTCAAGATTATATGTTCTTGTGAATTTGACGACGGGATCACTTTCTGGATTGGCGTAAAGTTCGAGATCTCTATCAAATATCGGAACAGCTTTATAACCGAGACCATTTACAAAATCGAATATATTCTTCATCAACGCTAGATAATCCCAGTGATCCCCTGAAAAGCCCAGTTCAGCAAACCAGCGTGCAGAATAATCGCTCATAACAACCCCAACCACTGTTCTTTCAACCTTTGCGTCATCGGCAAAAGCCACAACGCTCACTACAAGCAACATGACCATAACAACACTAACAAGCAGCTTTCTCATGATGTACCCCTCCTTTTTGAACCCAAATTTTAACGGGAGATACCCCGCACAATTTTTTGCATCTCCTTACTTTCCATAAGACTTGCGATCGAAAAAATAACAATTTCATCTGGATTCAGATATAAAACACTATCCACCAAATCCCTTAATTTTTGCGGTTCTTCCACAACTTTGTACGCACCAAGACCGATTCGTACATTTTCAAGATTTCCCAGTCTATCGAGGGCATAGAGTACATAATGCTTAACTGTTTCCGGATACGGATCATATGCCATCATCACAGCATAATCGAGATAACCACCTTTTAACCATTCAAGCCAAGCCTGAAATCGTTGTTCATAAGCATCTTGCTCATAATACGCAAGCACGGCAGCAGAAAGGCGTTTCCCATGGCTGGTTACCCTGTCATAAATCTCTTTCACCAGCAAAGAAACTTGCTCTCGACGGTAGTCATCAAAAGCACTGGCAAGATTTTTTACTCTCTTTTCTTTTAATGCACGTATAAGCCATTTTCTGTAAGCTTTCTGAACCTCTGGATGGTAACCGAAGGTTCTAAATGGATACCTTATATAATCCAGATGAATCTCGTCAACATCGTATTTGCTTGCAATTTCTTCAGCAATGCTCGCGATGAAATCTCTAACTTCCGGAAGACCCGGCTCAAGAAAAATGCCAGGGACATCTAACGACTCTGAACCGGTATAATTAAGCATTGAAACACCGTTTTGATCGTAGGTTACCCATTCAGGATGTTTATTAATAACATGTTCTGGAGATTTTGGCCTCGTGACAAAATTCCATGCATAACATGCGTTTATCCATGCGGATATTTTTAAGTTTTCAGACCTGGCTAATTTCAATACATAAGCAAGAGGATCGAAGTCCTTTGGTTGACCTTCAAGCGCTTCTGCTCGTGGAAGAATATCGGATTCATAATAAGCATCTGCTCGCCAAACTACCTGTACATACAGTCTTGTTGCTCCAACCTCTTTGGCTATTTTAATAACATTCTCTATCTTCTCAGGTGAAACAATTTGATCTCTAACCACCCAAATCCCGACAGGGTAAGCTATCAATACAGTCACAAAAATTAGGATAATGACAACGCTAACCCTTCGTACCACCGGTCATCAGTCCCTTCATAAAATACCTCTGGAAAGCGAAAAACACCACAATCATTGGTATAGCAGATATAGCAGCTCCAGCCATCTGTAAACCATATTGGTTCAGGTTCTGATTTTGAAGCGTTGCCAACCCAACGGTAAGAGGATATTTCTCTGGAGAGTTCAAAACAATCAAAGGCCATAAAAATCCATTCCATGTGCTGATAAAAGTGAATATTGCGCTGGCCCCCAATACTGGTTTGCTCATCGGGAGAATTATGCTCGAATATATCTTGAATTCTGAGGCACCATCTATTCTAGCTGCATCGATATAATCGATTGGTATCGATATCATGTACTGCCTCATCATGAAGATCGTGTAAGGACTTGCAATCGATGTCAGGATTACAGCCCAGAGTGTATCCACTATTCCGAACTTGTTGACAAGTATAAATGTTGGAAGGAGCGTCACCTGCGCTGGAACCATGATGGTGGCAACCACCATTGTGAATATAGGACTCCTTCCCTTGAAAGGAATTTTTGCGAAGGCATACGCTGCTAATGAACAAACAAAAAGTGATAACAGGGTTATACTCACAGTGATGATCAGACTGTTCTTGGTCCATGTCCAGATGTTGGATTCCATAAACAATTGCTTGAAGTTTTCCAACGTCAAACGGCTTGGAAACAGTCGGGGCGGAAAAGTACTTATGTCATCTTCTGGTGTCAAAGATGTCTGAAACATCCAATACATTGGAAACAAGGTCATGAATGCCCATAGAAAGAGGAAAACCATAACAAAGATCCACAACGCTTTCTTGTTCACCAGCTACCAACTCCCCGAATCTCATTAAAATTCGTATGATTGTGACATCATACGGAATTGGAAGAACGATATAACCACAGCAATTCCAAAGAATATAACAGAAAGTGCCGAAGCGAGACCATAATTGAAATCTCTAAAGGCCGTGTTATATATCAAATACACAAAAGTAATGGTTGCGTTCCCGGGGCCACCATGTGTCAGAATGTATATTTTATCGAACACACTCATCGCAACGATAGTGTAGCTGATGGTCAGATACAACATGGTTGGTTTCACAAGCGGTACTGTGATCCTCCACCATTTAACAAACCAGTTAGCCCCATCGATATCGGCAGCTTCATAGTACGTCTTCGGGATATTATTCATCGCTGCAAGAAAGAGAATGATCCCTGAACCCGGCGCAATCACCATATCTGTTAAGATAATCGACCACATTGCAATATCCGGATCCACCAGCCAGGGAACAGGTTGAAGCCCGAGCTTTTGTAAAAACATATTTATCGGCCCAAATGATGCATTCAAAAGCCAGCCCCAAATCAGGGATATAACGACGGCAGAAGTAACGGTTGGAAGATAATACGCCGCCCTAAAAAAACTCTGCCATTTGTTTTTCAACGATAGCAACAAACTAGCGATTACGAGGGCAACAGATATGTTTTTGAAAACTACTATCGAAGTGTATAATGCAGTATTTCTCAATGCTACCCAAAAATCTTCCCAATGGATAATCTCTTTGAAATTCTCAAAACCAACCCATTCTGACCCCCATACGCCAACTTCTTGAAAGGCCATTACAAGGGCCATTACAACCGGTATAAACAGAAAAACAACAAATAATGACATGGCAGGTAATATGAAAAGGTATCCGTAAAGCTGCCGTTTTTTCACCTATTTGCCTCCTCTTAACAGTATTCTATTTGCCGCTTTTTCAGCATTCTTCAACGCATCCTCCGGTGAAATTCTCTCGAGTAATGCTAATTGTATCTGTTGGGATATCTTTTCGATGGCTTTATCTTTAGCGGGATGTGGCGGGAAAATAAAATTGTACTGGGATATAATAGCGGCCTTTGTCATAGCATCATCACCCTCATAGATGTTCCCAACAGATTTAAGGGTGGGGAATTGACCATACTCAACAAGTTTCTTCTGTTGTTCCACTGAAGTAATCGTTTTAGCAAAATCTATGAGAATCGAGAGCTTTTTAGGATCTTTTTGTATGAATATCTGATAACTTGATACATCTCCAAAGCTCCAAAAACGATCACCTTTCTTCTTAACAGGGAAAGGAACAACATCTATATCTATACCAGCTCTTCTAATCGGTGGAATCGCCCATGTACCTGACATATAAACTGCCGCTCTGCCGCTTTTGAATAAGTTATATGCGTCAGCATCACCGTATGCAGCCATATAGGGGGGCGCATATTTTTTGAAAATACCTGCAAGGTATCCAAGTATTTCGGCGTTTTCAGGAGTGTTGATAACGCAGCGAAGATTTCCCTTTTCTTCTTCTATGATCTTACCGCCGTTGGCAAGAAGGAAGGGCCAAAGATGTGAGTTGTCGGGAGGCATAGCGCTTGCAGCAAAACCGTAAACATCTATTCTTCCATCACCATCTTTATCATAAGTCAATTTTTCCAGAGCCTGAGCGAATTCTTCGAAAGTCCAGGGATCTTCAAAAGTTGGGATGCGAACACCGCGCTCTTCAAATATCTCTCTATTTATCATCACAACTTTGGTAGTCATATAAAAAGGAAAACCATAGATTCTTCCATTAAAAGTGGCACCTTTTAGGGCGGGTTCATAATAATCGTCCTTATTTATGTACTCATCGGTCGATACCAGTACACCCTGAACAACGTAGTGAGCCTTCAACGGACCTCTTGTTATGTCAGGCCAATTTCTCGAAGCTACTGCAAGATCCAATTTCTTGTCTCCACCTGCCCACGGTATCTCCGTAAGTTTAAACGAAACCCCGGGATGATTCGCAGAATATTCTCTCATCATCGATTTTATCCAGGCATAATTATCACCATCTACACTCCAGGCTGGAAAATCCCATACATATACGGTTATACCGCCTGCTATTGAAACGCTAGTAATAAATAAAAGTACCAACAAAAACCCCTTCACAAGAGTTCTTCTCATAACGAACACCTCCCAAAGATATCAGACAATTTCTGTTGGATACAAAATAAATGTATCGTACTTGAAAACCGGCTCACCGGACGGTGAGAGCAAAGTAACTTTGAAATAAACGTAACTGCTTGTTATGCCTTCCAAGTCAACGTGAACATCTATAACCTGTTCCTTGTATGAAAAAATAGCAATATCATCAATATAAACTTCCTTCAACGTTTCATGGGTAATATAGTCCACAACAGAAACTTTTATTCTGGAACCTGCGTTAAAAGGAAAAGCTAAATAATGTATCTTTAGATTTGCTCCATCTTCGTAATACACGAATGAATCCGGACTATCCATATATACATATGGAAAACTCGGATGAGGATTCAACCACAACCTGGCGAGCAAAGAATAATAACAAAACCTGTACCCGGTTTCACCAAATGGTGCGTGCTTATTAAATCCTTCCAACCTGAAGATCCCAATACCATACTGTCCCCCACGGGCCTCTATAGTAAATCCTCTGCCATAGTAAATTCCCGAATGAAAACCGACAGTGTGACCCCCACCATTCATAAGCACATCGGCTGTACGTAAATCATTAATATCGTCAAAATACACCCACAAAGGATCCGGATGACCAATAAGCATGTGTTTCACGCCGCCTTCTTTTTTATCGAGCACTTCATGGAAAACCCATGTTACGAAATTCCAGCAATCAAACGTTCTTTTCTCCGGATCCATTTCTCCCCATCCATAGGTTCCACCAAGCATACTCAACGCTGTATTTATAATGTCTCTTTCAAGTTCTGTCATGGGGATCTCCGGTAGTGCCATAGGAAAGGAAAGCGTGAACATTGCGAGCATCAGAAGTAACATAATGTATTTTTTCATATTTATATTTTCACCTCCAAATATCACCCTGTCAGGAAAAACACGTTCAGCAAAGCTAACCTTAAGTAAAATTCAATTCTGGAACTTCAATAATCTCACTTTTGCTAGCCCATAACATTATACAAGTTTGTATGTTGTAATAACAAATACAACATTATGCCGAAAAAAGAAGAACATACTAAAGTAAGTTAATACACTGGAGTAATCACCTAATATTTGGATATTACGTGGGATATTCAGGAATAAAATCAAAACTATATTGGTTATATTGTAATTACATTATGGCAAAATAAGTATAGCTAGATAAAGAACGATAAAAACTAAAAGGAGAATTGCTCATGATCCTTCAGGGTATTGATGTATTAGAGAAGAACGAATTTAGGCCTTTAAGAAGAAGGAAGGTTGGACTGATCACTAATTATTCCTTTGTTACCAAAGATATGCGTCAGGGACTGGATGTTTTAATCCAAAATAACATAAATGTGGTTAAGATATTCACGCCGGAACATGGATTATATGGGCTTCCTGACGGTGAAACGTTCAATGATACACTTCATCCTAAATACAAAATCCCGGTTATAAGTCTTTATGGAAAGAAGAAAAAACCTGAGTCCAATGATCTGGAAGACATCGATATACTTGTTTATGACATACAGGATGTTGGACTCAGATATTATACGTTTATCTATACCCTAGCATATACGCTGGAAGCAGCAAGCGAAAATGGTATTGATTATCTTGTTCTTGACAGGATAAATCCACTGGGGAGAAAAGTCTATGGTCCAAGAATCCCCGACAAACTTTCCAGTTTCGTCGGTGATTATTTACTCCCAACGAGGTATGGTTTAACTCCAGGAGAACTTGCACAATACTTTTTAAGGCTGAAAAAACTCGATCTTGAATTAAAAGTAATACCTCTTGAAGGTTGGGGCGGTGAAGGGTTTAATCAAACCGATTTATTATGGAATGTACCATCTCCTGCCCTTCCAACATACGAGGCTACCTTATGTTATGCCGGAATTTGCTTTCTTGAAGCAACAAACGTTAGCGAAGGGCGAGGAACACCAAAACCTTTTCAGTATATCGGAGCCCCCTGGGTTGATAACGACGAACTGTATGAATTTCTCAAGGATATGTTCCCGAATCTTATCCTAAGAAAGCGTGAGTTCATCCCGAGATTTGGTAAGTACGCCCAACAATTGTGTTTTGGCGTTGAGTTTTTCCCAAAATTTGAAGATAATTTCTTTGAAGTTTCGATTTCACTTTTACACTACCTCTCAAAATACCCTGAAATGAAAATCGATAAGCATATCTCACGATTAATGGGAGACGAATTGGCATTAGAAATAGCTACGGGAAAAACTGATGTCAACGTCTGGCGTAAATCAGCTGAAGAGTTTATAGATACCGTTTCCGATCTATTGATATACGGAGGGAATTTATATTATGACTCTTGAAGAAAAAGTAGGCAAACTATTTATGATTGGACTCCCGGGTAAAAGTATGGACGCTGAAACGGTGAAAATACTCGAAAGAGTGAACCCAGGCTCGATTATCCTTTTTTCCCGCAACATTGAAAACCCTTCACAGGTTAAAGACTTCATCGATGAATGTAAACGAGTTTTAGGATACAAACCTCTGATAGCGATAGATCAGGAAGGCGGAATAGTTACACGCCTCACAAAGGGGTTCGCCATATCACCGGGTGCCATGGCGATAGCAGCAACGGGTAATTCTGAGAATGCCTTTATAGCAGCAAGCATACTTGCAAAAGAAATGCGCGCGGTAGGAATTGATTGGGATCTTGCTCCTGTAGTAGATATAAACAACAATCCTAACAATCCGGGCATAGGAGTACGAAGTTTTTCAAGCGATGTAAATACTGTTGTTGAATTCGGCAGAAAATTCACCAAAGGGCTTCAAGAAAATGGGATAATAGCATGTCTGAAACATTTTCCGGGTAAAGGGCGCGTTTCCGTTGATGCCCATATAGATATGCCGGTTTTAGATGTGTCTTATGATGAACTAAAAAAATTCGAACTTATTCCTTTTAAAAAAATTGAAGCACTTAGCTGGATGCCGAGCCACATATATATTCCTGCTTTGCAGCATACGAAAATACCCGCAACCCTTTCCGAAGAGATCTTAACGGAGCTTGTGAGAAAAAAACTGCATTACAAAGGAGTTTTGATTGCCGATGATCTGCTCATGGGTGGAATAACAAATTATTTTCCCGTCGAAGAAGCTACTTTGAAAGCCTTTGCCGCTGGCATGGATATACTTACTGTATGTCATAACGATGACATACAAATAGCCGTTAAAAACTACCTGGTCAAGCAGATCGAAAAAGAGCCTAAACTCCAAAAACGCCTTGAAGAGTCGTTGAGCAAAATTGAAGCGATGAAAAAACTAATCAACAAAGCCCCAAAAATTGAAATTAAACTGGTTGGTAGCGATGAGCACATTAATGAGATGCAACACATAAGCGATGAAGCGATAACGCTCTTAAAAAACAAGGACAATCTTATTCCTCTTCAGCACGTTGACAATGTTTTTACGGTCGTTCTTTCACGTTTAGTGCAAGTTGAAGATGAAAAAGAGGGAATTCCCTGGATATCACAGGAAATAGCTAAATACACAAACGCAGAATTTTATACCTTTGACTTAAAAATAAAACCTGATCAAATCAACAAGTACATCAAAAAAGCCGTAGGAAAGGTAAACGTTATATTCACTGAAAACGCTCATCTCTTTCCAGGGCAGAGAGCCCTGGCAGAAGAGATATCGAAAGTGGGGAAAACACTCATTGTTGCTTTACGAAATCCATACGATTGCTTTATAGAAGGAGTTGAAAACGCGATAGCTTCATATGGTTATACTCCTGAGCTCCAAAAAAGTCTTTTCAAAGTTCTGACCGGTAAGATCAAAGCAAAAGGGAAATTACCTGTTGTGAATCGGTAAATAACCTTATACATGTAAAATATAAAAGCTTTCGTGGAGGAGGAGCACCGAATGCTTGAAAAAGTTGAAACAGAATTACCAAACCCAAAAACCTCAAACTTCGACAATATGTCAATTGTTGAGATTTTAAGGATCATAAATCAGGAAGATGCAACTGTTCCCCTGACGATTGCTGAGAATCTCGAAAAGATTGCCGTAGTTATTGAAATGTGCGTTAAAGCTATTAAAAATGGTGGTCGAATAATCTATGGAGGCGCGGGAACCAGTGGCCGAATCGCTATAATAGATGCTGTTGAAACCGTTCCCACTTTTGGTGTTCCAGAAGGATTGTTTTTACCCATTATGGCTGGTGGGGAAGAAGCCTTTCTCAGATCTCTCGAAGCTATTGAAGATAGTGAAAAACAAGGTGAAATTGATCTCAAAAAGCACGACGTATATTCAAAAGATCTGGTGATTGGCTTAACTGCAAGTGGTAGAACCCCCTATGTGAAGGGAATGCTTCTTGAAGCGAAAAGAATTGGCTGTCACACCGTGTTGATTTCTAATGTTGCCAATCCCGCACTAGAGAATATAGCAGACATCTCTGTAACCATTCGAACCGGTCCAGAAATAATCGCTGGAAGCACCAGAATGAAAGCTGGAACAGCACAAAAGATGGTCCTCAATATGATCAGTACAGTAACCATGATCAAACTCGGAAAAACCTATAAAAACTATATGATTGACGTAAAAATACTCAACGAAAAGCTCAAGGCAAGAGCTGCAAGAATGATCTCGGAAATCACGGGAATAGATCGGGACGAGAGCCTGAAATATCTTAAATTGGCTGATAACAGTCCCAAATTGGCCGCTCTTATGATCCTTTCTAACAAAAGCAAAGAAGAATGTATGAACGCACTTTCAAAAAGAGAAACTCTAAGTGAAGCTCTGGAATTGTTGAGGAGTGATAAAAAATGAGGGAAGCACCTGTACCTCTTCATTATCAAATTTACCTTAAATTGAGAGAGAACATCGAAAACGGTATCTACAAAAGAGGGGATCAACTCCCCACAGAGAAAGAAATCTGTGAAATGTTCAATGTAAGTCGAACAACCGTTAGACGCGCGCTTGAGGAACTCAAGAGGGAAGGAATTATCGAGAGGATCAAAGGCAAAGGAACGTTTATAACTCTCGACAAAAAGGAAGAACAGCTTAGCAATCTTACCGGTTTTTCAGAAGAAGCAAAGCTAATGGGGATGAAAGCTCACTCCAAAGTAATCACGAATAAACTAACTCGAATCCCTCTTGAAGCAAAAGAAGTATTCGATATGCCGGGCGAAGGAATGGTGGTTCTGTTAAAAAGAATCAGATTTCTAGATAACGAACCATATGCTATTGAATGGGCTTACCTCAATCCAAATGCGGATATCAGGGTGCTAAACATTCTGGAACACAACATGGAAAAAGAATCCCTGTATGGAATTCTGAAAGATGAATTTGGTATCTCCCTTTCGCATGCTGAAGAAATCATGGAACTTATCAAAATCGATGGAGAAAACGCAAGATATCTAAACCAGGATGATGGAGAATGCGCTATATTACGAAGAAGATACACCTACACCTCAGACGGTAAATGTATCGAGTATGTTCTGTCAATATACAGAGGAGACAAATACAAATTCAAGGTGGTACGCCGAACGTGAAATTTCTTGGTGTTGACGGTGGTGGAACGCATTTGCGAGCAACTCTTCTTGAAAACCATACCGAAAAGAAATTTCTAATAAAAGAAGGCGTGAACCTAACCAGCAAACCAAAAGAACAAATAAAGAATGTCTTTTCACAACTTTTTAAACTTACCGGACCAGTGAACGGGATGATACTCTCGTTCTCCGGTGCAGAAACGCAAGAAAGGCGTTTCATTCTCAAATCTGTTGTGGAAGAAGTGTACCGCTGCGAAAACCTGGAAATTCTAACTGATATAAAAGCGACACTTCTAACCTGTTATAACGGGGAACCCACAGTTGTAGTAATCGCTGGTACTGGTTCTGTGGTTCTGGGAATAGACGCAAAGGGGAACACAAAACGTTCCGGAGGCTGGGGCCACCTTTTTGATGATGAAGGAAGTGCTTTCTGGATTTCCTTGAGAATTTTGCAAGAGTTCTTCAAATACAATGACAACCTGAGGGATTATGACCCTATCTTCAGCAGGATTCTGAACTTTTATGAAGTGCAGAGGTTCGAGGATCTAACAAACCTTCAAAGCAGATCGGATTTCAAAGAACACATCTCTGCTTTCACGCGTGAAATTTTCAATACTCCTTCCCCACTTGTCAGCAGCATAATAGAAGAGGGCGTTAGCATTCTTGGAAAAAGATGTACCCTGGTATTAAAAACAGTTGGTTCAAATCGCTTATTTGTGCATGGAGGAATGTTCAATGTGCCGCAGTATCTTGAGCAGTTCAAAAAACATCTCCCTGAAAATATCGAGATAAATAAAGTCGAAAACATAGATACTGCCATGGCGTATCGTGCAAAAAAACAGTTTGAACAACAGTGACTCCTTTCTATTTCCAGCCAACTTGGTTCTGGATTAAAACATCTGCATTGTGAAACTACATAAGGGGTTGTACTCCACAAAATTCCGGAAATTTGAGGAGCGTGAATCCACGTAATTCCGAAGTTTTATAAACAAGCTAACGGTATGGAAGAACAACAAAAGCGACTATGTAGAAAAAGAAACTTGAATACCGAAAAATATTCAAGAGTAGAGAAATCGTTGAAGAACGCTATTATCGAATCATATCTCCAGGGTGTTTCTTTTCCAGGATAAAAGCCTACTCTGATAGCAGAAGAGCTTTCACCTGGAACAGTTAATATAAGACTTGACGCAAAGACTACCGATGTTGAAGACAAACTCTTCGATTTCCTTTAAATTTGCCCATATTTAAGTATATAATATAGATTATTTACATGCTTTCCAAATGAGTTTCCACTTCAATAATAAGGGGGGATTTTTGTGAGAAAGATTGCTCTAATTCTCGTACTCGTGATCTCAGTTCTTGCTCTGTCGGGAAATGTTGTCAAAGCCTACACAACTCTTGAGGAACCTTTAGCAAAGGAACTCTTCGATCTTTTTGAAGCACGGACCGGTATAAAGGTCGAATGGGTAAGACTTTCAACAGGTGAAACGGTTGCTAGGCTTGAAGCAGAAAGGGAAAATCCGCAGGCGTCCATTTGGGTCGGTGGAGTGGGTCTGGGACATATTGAAGCAAAATTGAAAGGCCTTACAACTCCTTATAAATCGCCGTTTGCGCTCAAAATTCCTGACGGTTACCGTGATCCTGAATTTTATTGGGTTGGTCTTTATATCGGCCCTCTAGCCTTTGCGACCAACAATAACAGAGCTAAAGAACTTGGAATAGAGCCACCAAAGGGTTGGTTTGATATCATTGACTCTCAGTACAGAAATATGATAAGGGTGGCCAATCCTAATACTTCAGGTACTGCGTACAACGTAATCACCACTATATACCATCTTTTCGGTGATAATGAAGATTTGACTTTTATGTACCTCAAACATTTGGACAAGAACGTCAATATGTACACTAAATCGGGGTCTGCTGGTGGTAAAGACTGTGCAATTGGTGAAACTCCAATCGCTATTGGTTATCTCCACGACTTAATAAGACTTCAGAAGAACGGCGCACCTATAACAATTACCATTCCTGAGGAAGGAACAGGATTTGAAATTGCTTCCATGTCTCTCATTAAGGGTGGTAAGGAACCCGTGGAAGCAAAGAAGCTTTACAACTGGATTTTGGGAAAAGAAGCTCAGGAAATTATTGCAAAGTGGTATGTAATACCTCTTTCACCTGAAGCTCCCAAAGACAAAGTGGAAGTACCTATTGAAGCAATTAGAACCGTTGATCAGGACTTTGTATGGGACGCTGCAAACAGAGAAAGGCTAACTGATAGGTGGAACACCGAAATAGGTAGATGATTTCCTTTAGGTTATAAACCTCCCCTGCACCGCAAAGCGGTGCAGGGATTTGTATTATTAGCTTACTTACCGGCCAATCTCCGGAGGTGTAATCAGTTATGAAGGCCAAAATTCTAAAACTGATAGTCACAGTTGGGCTTTTTGCGGTTTTGATTTTTTGGGTATTCAATAGCATAGAAAGAGAGTTTGTTGATGCAGCAAAGGAAAGAATTCTAGAAATATCCAACCTCATTTCCTCTTCGATTCCAGAAGACGATATACAGAGTTGGCTGGAAGAAATAGACGCTAATTATCCCGATATACAAGCGATTTATATTAAAGGGCTTGAAGAATATGGTGAAATACCCGAATATTTTTACCAGAATCCTGAAAGCGCTGATTTGTTCGCAAAATTGAAAACGATGGATTTTTTTGATTATGGCATAGAAAGTACCGTTTACGAGGAAATTTATTTCCATGAAAACATACTTAAACTCGGTAACAATCAGTATTTTGTTACTTTTGTTCCGGTTCTCGAGCCGGAATATGGCATGGTGACAGGTTCGTTGGTTCTGTTACACAACGCTTCGAAAATCCTTGGCACAATACGAACTATTTGGGGTTTTGCCTTGCTCTTGATAGGAGTCGTCTTTGCGGTATCTTTCATCACAAGCTTCATGAGAGACCCCACGCTGGGTTTTACCATACTCATTGTATTCATTATTGTAGGAACCTTCATAGCTTATCCGCTCTATGAAGCCTTTAAGCTGACGATTTTCCAAAACGGAGAATTCAGTCTAGACGTCTGGAAAAAAGTTCTAACCACAAGGAATTATTCCCGGGCACTCTGGGGAAGCATAAAGTTGGGGATGCTTACCGCCACAACATCAACGTTGGTAGGCTTTCTCTTTGCCTTCTCCCTCACGAGAATGAAGTTAAAGGGAAAGAAATTCTTCGCAACCATGGCCACTCTTCCAGTGATCTCCCCACCTTTCTCGCTTACGTTGTCTATCATTTTGCTTTTCGGAAACAACGGCCTAATCACGCGGAGACTGCTGGGGTTGACATCCTTTGACATATACGGACTCGATGGTCTAGTGATTGTTCAAACAATGGGTATGTTTCCGATAGCTTTTCTTGTTTTAAGTGGAGTTTTGGAAGCCATTGACTCCACGCTTGAAGAGGCAGCGATGAACATGAGGGCGAATCGGTGGAAGGTATTTACCACTGTAACTTTACCCCTTTCTATCCCGGGAATTGCCAGTTCCTGGTTGCTGGTTTTTTCAAACTCCATGGCGGATTTTGCAAATCCTTTAATCCTTTCTGGAAAGTACAAAGTGTTATCCGTTGAGGCATATCTTGAAGTTACGGGTATGCACAGATTACAAAATGGTGCCGCCCTTTCCATTCTTCTGCTCATACCAACTCTTACAGCCTTTTTGATTCAGAGGTACTGGGTAAACAGAAAGACCTATGTAACAGTCACCGGTAAGCCGAGTGCCAGGATTATTGAAATAGTCAACAGGCCGGTGAAGATCTTCCTGACAACCATGATGGGTCTTATCTCAGCTTTTCTAATTGGTCTGTACTCCACAATAGTGGCGGGATGCTTTGTCAAAAACTGGGGAATAGATTATTCCTTCACCCTGGAGAATATCACAGAAGCCTTGTCCAGGGCCAGAGATGCCCTTATAGATACCACCACGCTGGCAGCAATTGCCACACCTATTGCTGGAATTCTAGCCATGATAGTAGCAATGATAATTGTCAGGAAAAAATTCCCTGGGAAAAAGCTTTTACAAATGTTTGTTTTGATGCCCTTTGCTATTCCGGGAACACTGGTGGGTATCAGTTATATCATTGCTTTTAACAGGCCACCACTGCTGCTGGTCGGAACCGGAGCGATAATAGTAATAAATTACGTTATAAGGGAGCTGCCAGTGGGGGTGGAAAGCGGAGTGGCAACCTTGAAACAGATCGATCCGGCTATCGAAGAAGCTGCTCAAAGTCTGGGCGCGGATTCGCCAACGGTTTTCAGGACAATTGTGCTACCTTTGATAAGACCTGCATTTATCTCAAGCCTTTCATATACTTTTGTCAGATCCATGACCGCCGTGAGCGCTGTGATTTTCCTTATTTCTGCAAAATGGTATCACATCACCATTCTCATATACAACTTCTCAGAGAATTTGCGATTTGGTCTTGCAAGTGTGCTTGCAACGACTCTTATCATAATTATCCTTGCGGTGTTTGGATTGATGAGATTGCTGGTCAAAAAGAGTTCTTACATGGAAAAAACCATAATTTCGGGGTGATATGAATGAAGTCGGTTTCGGTTACGTTAAAGAATATTTCAAAGGTTTTTAAAGGTTTTGAAGGGAACGATATAAGGGCTGTGGACGATGTATCCTTTAATGTTAACCCTGGCGAGTTTGTTACCCTTTTAGGGCCTTCGGGCTGTGGAAAAACCACTACTTTAAGAATGATTGCCGGATTTGAGACCCCCACTAAGGGGAAAATACTAATTGGTGAAAAAGACGTCACTTTTATTCCACCATGGAAACGTGACATAGCCATGGTTTTTCAAAGTTACGGGCTTTTCCCTCACATGAGCGTTGGAAACAATGTCGCTTACGGTCTGAAAATGAGAAAAGTGGATAAAAATAAGATAAAGGAACAGGTTAGCTCTATTCTTGAATTGGTAGGATTAAAAGGCTTTGAACACAGACCACCCTCAAGCCTTTCCGGCGGTCAACAACAAAGTGTGGCTCTGGCAAGGGCGCTTGTAGTAGAGCCCTCAGTGCTTCTCTTCGATGAGCCTCTCTCCAATCTTGATGTGTTGCTTAGGGAACAAATGAGAGTCGAAATTAGAAGAATCCAGAAGAAGGTTGGAATAACCACCTTATATGTTACTCACGATAGAACAGAAGCCATGACTCTTTCTGACCGGATTATTGTTATGAATAACGGCAAGATAATGCAGATTGGTTCCCCTAATGAAGTGTATGAAAAACCAAATTCCAAATTTGTTGCCAGTTTCATGGGAAAAATAGCGTTTTTCCCTGTGGAAATCAATGCTGTTGAACCGGGGAGTATAAAGGTAACAATAAAAGGAAAAGAACTGATCTTGAAAAAGGGAATAAAGATATCTGAGAACGTAAAATACGTTTTGGGATGCCGCCCCGAAGGCCTTTATCTAACAGCTCCAAAAAAAGGACATATCGAAGGAAGAGTGCTTACAAATGTGTATCTGGGTAATTATGTAGAATCTTATGTAGAAACGGAGTTTGGCGAGATAATGGTTAAAACGGAGGCAGGAACTTCCGGAGGTTTTGAAGAGGGAGCAGCAGTATCAGTAGTCATAAAAGAGGAACTCGCGAAACTCATTCCGGATGATTGATGGAACGCCAACTAATTGTACAATCAATGGTAATTCTGAAAAAGATGATCTAAAATGCTTGTTGCAAGTCGTTACAAAGATAGAATTCAAATCATCCGGGAGTTGCAAAAGCCCGGGCGACAAGGATCCATAAAAGTATTCATATGCTGCTTGGGACTGGAGAGAACTGCTGTTTGGTCGGTTTTCTCCAAAATATGAGGACGTTGTTCAACAGGTTAACGATGTAGTATAAAAATACTGTTGAAGTAAAAAAAGATCATCAGGACTTTCGAAAAAAGCTGTCAATTCCTTTTATTTCGTACCGTACAACATAACTACCGGCTCTCGCATTCTCGGGGTCCCTGATCCTGAGCTTGACTGTCATCCTGAACTTGATTCAGGATCTCATTCTTCAAAAAAGATTCTGGATAAGAGATTTCCAGAATGACAGTTTTTTCAACTGCAAAGCAGTTCGAGGCAACCACGTAGTGGTTCCGAACAACTCCGAAGGAGTTCGTTACAATCCCGAAGGGATTCGTACCTAAAGCGTAGCAGGGCTTACCCACGCGCAGTGTGCTCACCAGCCGCACAGCGGCCCTCTCGGTTCTCGGACTCTCGATTCTTACCAGGAGTTCGTAACAACCGCGCAGCGGTTCTAGTCGCTTCACTACCCGAAGTAGTGCTCACCCCTGACATAGTCAGACCTACCTCCAGCGTAGTTGGGCTTACCTTTGGTGAAGCCAAGCTTACCCACTACCCTTTCTGGACTCACGAATCTGTACCTTTCATGTTGGCAATAAGCAACTCCCAGCAACAACGACTCTTTACTCGCCTTTGAAATAATCTTCGAGAAGTTTGAAAAAGGTTTTACAGTTTTTAATTAAATAAGCTTTTACCTGGTTCCACGTCAGTTTTGCGTTAAGCGGTTCAGGTGAATTTTCAACATCTTCAAAATAGCAAAGTGCCTTGATTACGTGGTAGAGATCTACCTCTTTTCCGTATTTTTTCTGGAAAGCATCGATAATCACAATAAAGTCGTTCCTTTTCAATATTTCAACAATATCGTAGTAGTCTTTTTTTTCTGCTCTTCCTGCTATAGCAGAAAGTTTCATTGCAGCTATATCAAGCACAGAGGCAATTTTCAAAGAGTTAAAGTAACTGAAGTTACCTATAATCCTATATGGATACTCGAAAAAACTTACTTTAACATTATTTATTTGGCATTCGAGAGTACCTCGAAAAAGTCGGATGTCTTCTAATGGGAATCCTTTTGCTTCTAATTGGTGTGAAAGCTGAAAACTATCAAAGTTGTCTTCTGAGAAGAAATCAAGGTCGACACTGGTTCTATGCTGATAGTACATAGCAAGAGCTGTACCACCCGCTAAATAGAAACTATCTAACTCGTTTGAGAGGCTTTTCAGAAGGTTCAGAGTATCTGGCGAAAGCGTGGAAGTTTTGAGCAAGCTCGTACCTCCTTAAGAGGTATATCTAGAATATTTGCCCAGAAAATAGCTGTACTTCTCGAGATATTTCTCGAGTTTTTAACAACTTCGGATATTTCTTCGATAGGAAACATGGATTTCAGGGCAATAATATCCTCCATCGTTCCATGTTCCAGAATTCTTGATATAATAAAACTTTTGTTTTTTCTAATATCAAGACTCTCGATATCAACGTCCCAAAAACATCTTTTTGATAGATTTTTCTTCATTTTTATCACCAAGCATATTATATCATAAAATTGGAAAACGAAGGCGGTTTATACGCTCTCTAAAAAGCCAATAATCAGATGTTCGGAAATCAAAGGGTGTAGTATAAAATCGGTAAGATCCACATTTTTTGCCGGCTTTGTTGGCTCCCCACTAACGTAGCAGGTCGCGCCACCTTTTTGGGCTTATTCAGCCACGCATGCATCGCTCCATCAGCTGACAACGTCGTAAGGTTCATACGCAAAACGGTCTACAAATCTCGCACTTAAAAAGGGTGTTTCTCACTGTTTTTTATAGACATCATAATAACAGTAGTAAAGTATGACATACTATAACCAAAATTATAGTAAAGTCTGGCATACCATAAACGGGAATGTAGTAAAACGTATTATACTTTAGGAGTTGATCGAATGATTTCCTTGGATGTGTATTTTGAGATTCAGGATCGTTTGTTAGAAGCGGTTTCAACGGAGTTTAGTAGGTATAACAAAACCTACTCTGTACAACTACCTCGATTTGATGGAGCGTGTTCGGCTCATCACCCGTGTTCCACCGGAGAAAATAGGGCACAAATTCCTGAGAAGCGGAGCAAAAGTGTTCTTGAGTAATCCAAATATTTATTGCAGGCCAATCTGGAGTCTTGAAACAAACGTTGGCACAATACGGGAAGCATTTTTTGTCAGCCAGTTTTCTTCCTATTCAATTGCTGTGCCGGACATTGGCGATTTTTCCATAAGGTTTAATGGAAAACGGATTGTATTCGAAATAGGTGGTCCCGGAAAAACGCTTCAGCAAATAAAAAATGAGGAGAATGCTTTTGTATTGAAAGACGGCGTAGAAAGTGGTTATTCACAGGTTATTCCACTGTATTTGATCGGGATGATGTATTGAAACATGTTTGTTTCTATTATTCGTCTGTGCAATAGATGTGCAACTAAAGTGCGATTACCTAGGTTTTACCTATGATTTTTAGCATCCGTTTTTCCTTTGACAAAACTGCATGCATATCAACGCAGCATAAACTAACATTTGTCCCCATTATGCCTCCTTTATCTTACTCCTACATCGGATCTCGATTTCCGAGTTTTATCCACCGAAAGCGCGTGCCAACTGCGAAGCAATTCGCTCCAACTCAGAAGGAGTTCGAGACAACTCTGAAAGAGTTCGCAACAACCATGCAATGGTTCGTATCGTGTTTTATTTCATTTCTCCATCAGCTGACAATCCCGTGAGCCTCGCCCGCGAAGCGGTTTTACGAATCTCGGTAACCGGCTCTCGAATTAATGAATGCACCTATCTTTTCTTGGCATAGTCCAACCCCTACATTCTGTTAATCTCCGTATTAAACACCAACTAATGCCCCGTTGTCCCCATTATTGCTCCATTATGTCCCTTTTTACCCCTCTCTCAATATTTTTTCACTTCCTGAAATCTCAAATATGACCACTACTCAAATCTACGTCATTTACTCGTTCTTTCAAAAGAGCGTTAAAAAAAGAGTCTGTCCCTATTTTCACCCATGTCCCTATTTTCACCCAAGGGATGTGTTCCCTTCAATAAATAGTATGAAATAGGAGAGTAATACGACAAACATCAAGCTGAAAACTTGTCTGCTCTTCATGCTTTGCCCTTCAGGTCAAGCAACAATTCCATATAGTTAGCATGCGACCACAACAATGGTTTAGCGATTTCTCCCCACTGATTCACCCATTCAGAGTATTTCCTTTCGTCTATGAGAAACTCTGGCACTTGCTCTGGTAATCCTTCAGCATCGAAGTGAAATTCCACCCACTCTTTTATAAATTCCGCTTTTTCCCTTTCACCCGTCTTAGCATAATATTGCCCAAGATTTGACGCGAGTAGAATCCAGCTGCCTCCACCAAAATATGTATCGGCAGAATAGCGTTTAACTCCACCATTTATATAAAGCTTTTCATCAATTGCTTTTACTGTATTGACTACAAGCTGATCATCAATTGAAAACAGTTCGA